>CAYTWC010000051.1:6210-9957 GCA_964441975.1 uncultured Acidimicrobiaceae bacterium
TCGACTGCCTTCTCCGATCCCTTCTTGGTGAGCACCACCGCGAGGATTCCCGAGACGATTGCGACGAGCAGCAGAATGCCGAGCACGATCCACAGCCAGGTCGATGCCGAACCACCTTCTGAGGATTCTGCCTGAGCGGTCACTGCTCCGGTGAGGGGGATGTTCCACACCAAGGCACCGTCAGAGCGGACTTCGTCGGCGTTCGAGGAATCGACGCTTCCCGGCATCGTGACGATCAGGTTTGCGGAGAAGATGTCACCCGTGAGCGCACTGGGATCGAACCCAAGATCACCGAAGTCGCCGAACCCATCCTCTCCGAGGCCTGCATCGACGGTGGCCATGAACCTGTTGACGTCACCCGACTGATACGAGAAGTCGGTGAACGCCCCGCCCTCGCCGAAGTCTTGCCAGTTCCACGTCGACAGGTCGTCGACCTGTGTCGTGGTCGTGTAGTAGTTCATGTCCCCGTCCTTGCGGGTCTCGACGTCGGCACCTCCGATACCACCGAGATCAGAGAAGATCTCGTCGAGGAAGTCATCGGGGTTCCCACCACCCTGGCTGCCGATCACCTGGAGGAACTCGTCGTCGATGCCGAGCTCGAGGCCGACCACAGCAGAACCGTCCTCGTTGATGTCGAAGATCATGTTGCTCTCGATGCGGCAAGCGGAGAGCACGAGAACCAGAATCGAGAAGAGCAGAACGTATTTGCGCATGATTTCCTTCCGGGTGTTGCGAGGATGGTAGGCAGGGTACGTTCAATGGCGGTGTCGCAATAGGGTGTCGGAGCAGGGAGCTCGAATGGACGGATACACGCACGAATTGAGAACCGTGATGGTGGAGTCCTATCCCGTGTACGTCGCGACCGTACTCGTGGCGAGGGGGATCGAGGTGTCGGACCTCATCGCCGACTCGATCGTCGAGGGTGCCCAGGTCCTCGACGCGTTGTTCGTCACCCTTGAGAGGACATCGCCTGAACTCCAGCGCCACAGTCCGCTCGAATTGTTCCGGGAGGCGCTTCGTCCGGTGACGCGCGTGCTGACAGCACTCGGACTGCCGGAGGTCGCTCGTGACCCTGAGATGCAGGCCCTGCTCCCGTGGGACAAATTTGCGCTGTCCCCTGCATCAACCGCGGCCATCGGTCCCGACGTCCATCAAGCCCATCTCGCGTGGGGTGTCGCGAAGGCGTCAGTCCTCGGGGGACTCGTGAAGGGACCCGACACGGATCAGGCGCCGCAGCGGCCTCTCCTGTGGTTCGTGTGCCGCGATGGGGATACTGATGCGATCGTCTCGGCGGGGGAGCGCAACGGGTATCGGTTGCTCCCTGCACCGCAATGGGATCGCCCGGTGGCTGTGTTGCTCGACCTGGCCGTGGATGACGCGACCGAGCTGCTTGGCCTTGCTCTTCACGACGACCATCGGCTCATCGTGTACGACGACGACATCGATGACGTCCGTGCGGTCGGCCTGCGGGCCAGTGGGGTATGGAAGGTCGCGTCCCGAGACGATGTTCTTCACCGCCTCGGGACGATCCTTCCGACACTCGGCTGAGTCCGAGTGGCTAGTTCGGGTACCTCGCTGCGATCGCGTCCGACATGTACTGCGCGAGTCCTTCGCCATGCTTGTCGATGTTCTCCGCGAAACGAGCGTCTTGGACGTACATCGCCCCGAGACCCGCATGGATTTCGGTCGAGCAGTCGTAGAACCATCGACTGATGTGGGAGCGATGGGTGTCGACGACCTTTGCCACGCGCTCGTCAGCCGGATCGACGCCGGCGTCCCGGAGTTCGACGAACGCTGCGTAGATGCCGTCAGCCTCCGTCTTGATCGACTCCCAATCGGCCTTCGTATACGAGGCCGTTCGTTTGGCCGACTGTGCGTAGGCTGGCGTGTCGCCCCATCGATCCTTGGCTTCCTGTTCGTGCTCGGCGGGATCGAAGTCGCCGAACACACTCAGCTTTTCTTCTGGTGTCATGCTGTACCCCTCTCGGTGTGCTGCGATCGCGGAATCGATCATCTCGGCGATGATCCGCAGTCGTTCGATCTGCCTTGTGACCTGCACCCTCTCGGCAAGCAGCGTCTCGGCAGGATCACCATCACTGTCGACGATCAATCCGATGTCATCCAGGCTGAGCCCGAGTTCCCGATAGACCAGGATTCGGCGCAGCCGTTCGACATCGGCGTCGGTGTATCGGCGGTATCCGTTGTCCCCTCGTTCAGAGGGCGACAGCAGGCCGATGTCGTCGTAGTGATGGAGCGTCCGGACGGTGAGCCCGGACATCTCGGCGACTTTTCCCACGGTTCGTGTGTTCATGACACCACCGTAAACCATCACGTAACGTGAGGGTCAAGCTCTTTTTCTGCGAATCCGGAGGCCGTTCAGCCGCGGCTCACGATGCGCTTGATCGCGACCAACACGACAAGCGCAGCGGCGCCGATCGCAATGGCCTTCCGGCCATCGACCTTGATGTCCGGGTTGCCATCGACGGTTCCAGCGAACAGCACCCCGATGGTGGAGTTGTTTGCATGAACGGTATCCGCAACGGTGAAGAGGGAACCCGCCGTGTCGAACGAGGCCGTGTCAGCGCTGACGAAGATCGCTCCGCCCATCTGGATGGTTGCATCGTCGGCTTCGATCATGCCAACGCCACCCTGGGAAATCGTGAGCACCTCGGTCGAGGCGGTTTGGATACCACCCTGGCTGACGCTGATGGTGGTTGCCTGAACGACGCCTGCGCCGCCCTGTTTGATCTCGACGACGTCCGCCTGTACCTCGTCGACGACTTCGTATCCCGTTTCGTGTTCTGTCATGCGCTGTCCTCCCGGTGTGGCTCCACGATACCGGTCGGCATGGCCATGCCGTCGCCAAGTCCCGGACGCGCAAACGGGGATGCGTTTCCGCATCCCCGTCCGGTTGATCCGATCTCGGTGTCTAGTAGCGGTCGCGCCTTGGCTGGCGTTCCTGTGCTTCGTTGACTCGCAGTGCGCGTCCACCGACATCCTGTCCATCGAGGTCCTGCATCGCCTTCTGGGCGTTCTCATTACTCATCTCGACGAAGGCGAAGCCACGTGAGCGGCCCGTCTCGCGGTCGGTGATGAGTGCTACTGACTCGACCTCACCGATCGCCTCGAACATCTCGCGTACATCGTCTTCGGTTGAACTCCACGGGAGGTTTCCCACGTACAGTCTCATTCTTCCGGCTCCATTCGAATTGGAAGCCCACGGCCTCGTTCACTCAACTGCCTCGGAAGTCGACTCAGTCTGGGAAAGCGGTCTGGGGTGCTAACGCACACAAGCGTAGTCGGAATGGCGCTGGAGTTTGCACAACTCTCAGAATCCGACCCGGTCGAGTCCCGATTTCTTGGTCAGCTCGAATTCGAAACCCTCGTCTTTCCAGCCCTCGACGCCACCGATCATCTTCTTGACGGGCCGCCCAAGCTTCGCCAACCGAAGGGCCGCTTTGTCGGCTCCGTTGCAATGTGGACCAGCGCAGTACACGACGAACAGCGTGTCGGTCGGGTAGTCCGTCAGGTTCCTCTCGATGATTCGTCGGTGCGGGAGATTGATGGCGGTCGGGACATGGCCGTCGTCGTACAACTCGGGGCTTCGAACATCCACGACGACGAAATCTTTCTTGCCCGACTCGATGCTGTCGTGGACGTCCCAGCAATCGGTCTCGAACGCGAGAAGCGATCCGAAGTGATCGGCTGCCTCGTCTGCGCTGGCCGCAGGGACGGCAGTCACAGGGG
>CAYTWC010000052.1:0-9877 GCA_964441975.1 uncultured Acidimicrobiaceae bacterium
GAGATCGATCTCCCCTGTAACCACACGCCCGGAATGCCCGAAGGCAGCGGCGACGGTCGGAGCCACCTCCCCGATCGCACCGATCACGACGTCGCCGACCATGACTTCGGCACATCGTCCGGGGTGGTATGCCGGTACGACAGCGGGTCGGACGTGTGCATCGGGAATCGCGAGAGCTTCGGCGATCGCTTCCCACACGCCGGTTCCGTCGTACACGTCGAATGTGATCGCGGGTTCCGACCAGGTCGGTGGCGTTTCCCCGGCCAGGATGAATCCGAGCCGATCCGGCTGCTCGGGGAGCTTCCCGTCACCGGGAAGGAACACCTTTCCGACCTCGAACAACCGGGCTTCCGGGATACGGCGGGCTATGGCTGCCGAGGCGGCCTTCAGCAATCCGGGAAGGAGTGTCGTACGCATGACTCCCTCAGTGTCGTTGAGCGGATTGGTGACGGCAATGCCCGAACGGGCGATATGGCCGTCGGGAAGCGACAGTTCATCGAGATCGGATTCACCGATGAACGAGAAGGTCATCGTCTGGTAGAAACCCGCACCGACCATCGCTTCTCGGTGACTGACAGGCCACCTCCCGGACCACTCGGAACGCTGTCGGGGATCCCTTCGAAACCATGGAGCCGGGCGATCTCTTCGACGAGGTCCACCGGCTTGCGGACGTCCGGTCGTCGCGTCGGGATCGTCACAGTGAGCGGGTCGGTACCCGCAACTCCGAATGACATGCGGGTGAGGAGGTCCGTCGTCTCGGCACTGTCAAGGTCGACACCGAGAATTCGCCTGGTCTCGCTCAGTGGATAGGTCACCGTCCATGGCGCAATGGCGCCGGGATCGACATCGACCGGCCCCGGCGCTGGGATGCCACCGGCAATCTGCTCCAACAGCTGAGCGACCCGGTCGGCGCCCAAGAGACAGAACGAAGGATCGGCGCCACGCTCGAAACGCATGGAGGCCTCACTTCTCAGACCCAGGCGCTTCGAGGTCACGAGAATCGTCGCGGGATCCCAATACGCCGCCTCGATGAACACGTCCACGGTCTCGTCGTGCACCTCGGTGGAAGCGCCACCCATGACACCTCCGACGGCCACAGGCACGTCGCCATCGGTGACGACGACATCCGTCGTCCTGAGCGTACGTTCCTGATCGTCGAGCGTGACGACTTCTTCTCCGTCGTTCGCCCTGCGGACGTCGAGCCGCCGCCCGAGCCGGTCGACGTCGAACGCGTGCGTCGGATGACCGAACTCGATCATCGCGTAATTGGATGCGTCGACGACGTTGGATATCGGGCGCACTCCCGCTTGGGTGAGACGCCAGCGCAGCCAATGCGGTGACGGCCGCACCGTGATGTTGCGGACCCGCCGTCCGGTGAATCTCGGGCACAGGTCATCAGCGTCGATTGTGACTTGCACGTCATTCGGTTCGCCGCCCTCATTGACGTGGATGCCGTGAGGGCGCAGCGGCGTCTGATAGAGGGCTGCAAGGTCGCGGGCAAGCCCATACACCGACAGGCAATCGGGGCGATTCGGTGTCACATTGATCTCGTACCAGACGTCGGGAAGACCCACGATGTCTTCAAAGGGTGCACCGATGCGTTCCGCAGCGACCGGGTAGTCGTCGTTGAGAACCATGATGCCGTCGGCCTCCGTTCCGAGCCCGAGCTCGACCTCCGAACAGATCATGCCGTTCGACACGACCCCGCGGATCTCGCGCCGGGTGATCGTGAAATCCTCACCGAGTACCGCTCCCGGCACGGCGACAGGGACGATCGCACCGGCTTCGAAATTCCAGGCACCGCAGATGATTTCGAGAACCTCGCTGCCAACGTCGACTCTCGTCACGCGAACCTTGTCCGCATTTGGGTGCGGTGCGACCTCGATGACGCGTCCGACGACGACATCCGTGAACGCGGGCGCAAGTACGTGCCAATCCTCGATCTCGTGGCCGAGACTTTCGAAGTCTTCGAGCAGCCGCTGGGGATCGTCGGTGGGTATGTCCACGAACTCATCCAGCCATGATCGGAGAAGTTTCATCGATACTGCTCCAGTACTCGGCGATCCGGATCGAGCAGGGTCCTGAGGTCGGTGATGCCGTGACGCACCATTGCCATTCGCTCGGCACCCATTCCGAACGCGAAGCCGGTGACGGTTGATGGGTCGTATCCGACGTGCTCGAAGACCGCAGGGTTCACCATTCCACACCCGAGCAGCTCGATCCACCGGCCGTTCGTGAACGCATGCATCTCAGCTGACGGTTCCGTGAACGGGAAGTAGTGAGGGATGAACTTCACCTCAGTGTCCGGTCCGAAGAATTCGCGGGCGAAAGCGGCCAACGTTCCTTTGAGGTCCCCGAGCGTGATGCCGTCATCGACCGCGAGCCCTTCGATCTGGTGGAACACGGGGGCGTGGGTCGCATCGACGGCATCGGCGCGGAACACCCGTCCCGGCACGACGACGTAGGTAGGAGGATCATGTTCCTCCATGTATCGTGCTTGCATCGGCGACGTGTGGGTACGGAGGAGCACTTCCTCGGCACCGTCGCCATAGTCGAGATACAGCGTGTCACTCTCAAGGCGCGATGGATGGGTCTCCGGGATGTTGAGTGCATCGAAGTTGTAGAACGACGTCTCGGCCTCCGGGCCGGTCGCGACCGAATACCCGAGACCGACGAAGATGTCGACGATCTCATCCATCGTGGATTGCACGAGATGGTGGGTGCCGCGCCGAGGCTTGCGACCCGGCAAGGTGACATCGACGGCATCCTTGGCAAGATGGGCCGCCTCCTCAGCTGCCGCGAGCACTTCGCGGCGTTCGTCGATGACCGACTGGATCTCCACGGCGATGTCGTTGATCGCCTTTCCTGCCCGCCCACGCTCGGCACCATCGGTGATCGCTCCGAGACCCCTGCGTGCTACCGCGATGGGGGACGAACGACCGACAAGCTGCGATTCGAGGCTGTCGAGTTCGTCGATCGTCGAAGCGGCCTCAATCCGCTCAGGCGCCGTTGATCGGAGTTGTTCAAGAGGTTCCATGGATTCGGGGAGGTTAGTGGTCATCGTGTCGTCCACCCTTTCTGTGAACTTGGAGGAGAAATGCAAGAAGCCCGGGCAATCCCGGGCTTCACGAAAAGAGTCGTCTGGACGAGTCAGCGTGCCCGGGCGTACCCGCGCGTAAACACGAACCTCGTAAATCGTCCCGTGGACTGGTCGCTGATCATGGGGGCCACGCTATCACGAACGACGGCCGATGGGAAGCCGAAGCGATGGACTACGACGGCGTCGGCGGCTGACCCGCCGCGATCCACATTCCGAGGGCGGCAGCGACCGCTGCGTTGAGGCTTTCCGTACCGCCGGGCATGGGAATCGTCAGCGTGGTATCTGCCAAGGCAAGGACCTCATCGGCGAGACCGTGCGCCTCACTTCCGACCAAGAGTGCAATCGGTTCAGGGGCATGGACGGTGTTGTCACCGTCGGCCACGATCGTCGCTACGACCGTGTACTGCGAATCGACGAACAGTGCCTCAAGCGATTCCGCCTCGTGGATCGCGGTCGAGAAGTGCGTCCCGGCACTCGATCGGAGCACCTTCGGACTCCACACATCGGCGGTATGGCCCGTGACCACGACGTCCCACCGCAGCGCAGCGGCAGTGCGGATGATCGTCCCCACATTCCCCGGGTCGGAGATGTCGACGAGCACGACCACGTTGCCTCCGCGAAGTGGCGAAGGCTCCGGCCGTCGGAACGTCGCAACCGGGGACCTCGGGTGCGTGGTGTCGGATGCAGCCTTCAGGACGTGTTCCGTCACCGAGTGGACCGTCACGTCACCCAGCCCATGCACGAGGTCCGGGGTCGCAACGTCCTCGGGCGTTGCGAGGACCGTGACCGGCGTGGCTCCTGCGTCGATGGCCGCTTTGAACACCGTCGGTCCCTCGATCAGCATGAGGCCGCTGTCTCTCCTCGCCCTGGGACGGTGGAGCCGGACGAACGAGCGCACGACCGGATTCTTCGTCGACGAGATGTGTTCTGCCACGAACGGCATGGTACGAGGTTCCCCAACGACGAAATCGCGTACCCTGGGTTCGCGGACTACATATATGTGTCCGCGAACCCAGGGTACGCGATTGTTGTGCGCTCGGTTCTGTTACTCCGCCGCGGCTGACGAGGCGACTTCGACGAGCGCTGCGAAAGCGTCGGGGTCAGAGAGCGCCATTTCTGCGAGCATCTTGCGGTCGACCTCGACGTCTGCGGCCTTCAGGCCGGCCATCATCCGCGAGTAGGTCGAGCCGTTGAGACGAGCTGCTGCGTTGATCCTCTGGATCCACAACCGACGGAACTGCCCCTTGCGGGCCCTCCTGTGGTCGTAGGAGTCCTGCATGGCATGCATGACCTGTTCACGGGCGGTGCGATACCGTCGGCTCCGCGCTCCGGTATACCCCGAAGCCCGCTCCATGACCTTTTTGCGCTTCTTGCGTGCGTTTACGGAACGCTTCACTCGAGCCATGGTGTCCTCCTAGTTTCCCAGCATCTTGTCGATGCGCTTTTCGTCGCCGCCCGACAGGATCCCGTTGCCCTGTACCCGGCGCCAACGCGCCGCGCTCTTCTTACTGCGGTTGTGACCGCGCCAGGCCTTGCGGTACCTGATCTTTCCGCTACCGGTGCGCTTGAAGCGCTTGGCAGCACCCTTGTGCGTTTTCATCTTCGGCACTGTGTTCTCCTGTGCTTATTCGGATTCGTCGGAAGCCTCGACTTCGACATCCACCTCATCGCCGTCCACCTCGATGACCGTTTCGGTCTCATCAGTGGACTCGAACGTGGTGTCGTCGTCGACGTAGCCGTCTTCATCCTCATCTGCTTCGGATATCAACTCGGCAGGCATGTCGGGTGCGGGGGCGAGGACCATGGTCATGTTTCGACCATCGAGTCGTGGCATCGCTTCGATTTCGGCGTAGGGTTCCACAGCTTCGTAGAGACGCTGGAGGATGTCACGGCCGAGCTCCGGGTGTGCGACCTCACGGCCGCGGAAACGCATGGTGCATTTGACCTTGTCCCCCTGTCGGAGGAACTTGACGACGCGCCGCTGCTTCACTTCGAAGTCGCTCTTCCCGATCTTTGGTCGGAATTGGACTTCCTTGATGACGGTGCGCGTCTGGTTCTTGCGGGCTTCCCGAGCTTTGACGGACTGATCGTACTTGTACTTCCCGTAGTCCATCATCCGCACGACTGGCGGTCTGGCATCGGGGGCTACTTCGACGAGATCGAGGCCGAGCTGATTCGCCAGCCAACGTGCCTCATCGATGTCCTTTTCGCCTATCTGGCCACCATCTGGTGCGATCAGGCGAACGCGTTTGACTCGGATACGCTCATTTACCCTTGGTTCCGCGATGGGAGTACCTCCTGGTTCCGCATTGCTGCCGAGGTGCACGCCCACAGAACAACAGCGACGCATGTCGGGCACCCGTCGGGTGGCCATCGAGCGATCCGTTCGGATACTCGGCGTCGCCAGGAAGTTCGGACCCAATGCACCTTCGAGCGGTGGTTGGGTGGGAAGCAGGCGCCTCCTCTTGCTTTCTGTTCACAGAGAAGCGTAGCGACCAACAGTCGTTACATACGCCCCAATCGCGGTCAGATCGATGCGAGCAGCACCGCGGTTTCCACGGCAGCCACGGCGGCTTCTCGCCCCTTGTTCGCGTCGCCGGGCGCGCTCCGCTTCTGTGCGCTCGCGACGTCGCGGACGGTCAGGATTCCGAACGCGATCGGTACACCCGTATCGAGCTGGACTCGCATGAGTCCTTCGGACGCGCGGTGGGCGACGTGTTCATAGTGGTCGGTGTCCCCCTCGATGACCGCTCCGAGACATATGACGGCGTCATACCCCGCCGATGCGAACTTCTGGGCCACAAGCGGGAGTTCGAACGCCCCAGGAGCAGTTACTGAGCGAATCTCACCCGTGCCGATCTCCTCGAGGTACCCGACAGCTCCGTCTCGGAGGCCGCTTGTGATCGAGCGGTTGAATGAACTCGTCACGACGGCAATCCGGAGGTTGGATGCGTCGACGTCGCCCGGCTGAGCGTCGTCAAGCTTCATGTGACCCGTCCGTTCCGAGGTGGCCCATCCGCCTCGTCTTCGTTGCGAGGTATTCGCTGTTCTCAGGTGTCTCGCCGACCCAGAGCGGCGAGCGACCGACGACGTTGACGCCGAATCGTTCGAGCTGGTCGAGTTTGTCCGGATTGTTGGTGAGGAGGTTCACGCTCTTGATACCGAGGTCATGGATGATTTGTGCATCGACGCCGTAATGCCGACTGTCGTCGGCGTGGCCGATCTCGAGGTTCGCGTCGACCGTATCAAGGCCTTCGTCCTGGAGGTGATATGCGGCGATCTTGTTGATGATTCCGATGCCTCTCCCCTCGTGTGACGTGTTGTACACGAGGACACCTTGACCGGCCTCGGCTATCAGGCGCATCGATTCGTCGAGCTGTGCACCGCAGTCACATCGGAGGCTGCCGAAGGCGTCGCCGGTCAGACACACGGAATGCACACGTGTGAGGACGTTGTCCTGGTGCTCGACCTCGCCATACACGAGCGCAACGTGCTGGGTGTTGCCGATCGAGGATTCATAGCCGACGACCTCGAAGACTCCGTGGCGTGTCGGTAGCGATGCCGATGGACCACGTTTGACTATTCCTTCGGTCCGCCATCGATAGGCGATGAGCTCGTCGATCGAGATCATCACGATGCCGTGGTCGGATGCGAATTGCTCCAGCGTGTCTCCCTTGGCCATGGTCCCGTCGTCGTTGACGATTTCACACAGGACTCCGGCAGGTTCGAGTCCGGCGAGCTTCGCGAGATCCACGGCCGCCTCGGTGTGTCCCGGCCGGGTGAGAACGCCACCCTCCTGGTATCGGAGTGGGAATATGTGACCCGGACGAGAGAAGTCCGATGGTTTCGCGTCGGGTTCCACAACCGCACGGATGGTTCGAGCCCTGTCTGCCGCCGAGATCCCGGTCGTCGTACCCCGTGCGTAGTCGATCGAGACGGTGAAAGCGGTGTGGTGGGAGTCGGTGTTCTCCAGGACCATCAGTGGAAGCTCGAGTGCGTCAAGAATGGCGCCCGTGGTCGGCAGACAGATCAGCCCTGACGTGTAGCGAACCATGAACGCAATTTGCTCCGCTGTCACCTTTCCCGCGGCGATGATCAGATCGCCCTCGTTCTCGCGGTCCTCGTTGTCGACGACGAGTACGAACTCCCCGTCCGCGAACGCTTTGATCGCATCCTCGACGTTGCCCAGATTCATCGCTTCAACTCCATCATTCGTTCTACGTACTTGGCGATCACATCGACTTCGATGTTGACGGCGTCTCCGACTTCTCGGTCGCCGAAGACCGTGTGTGCGAGCGTGTGCGGGATCAGTGCCACCTCGATCCATGGTGATCCGTTGCCGATCGGCGAGGTGGCGGTGACGGTCAGGGACGTGCCATCGAGCGTCACCGAGCCCTTTTCGACGAGGTAGCGAGCAAGTGGGTCTTCCAGCCGGACGCGGAGACGTCGGGCATCCCCCTCGTCCGATATCGAGATGATCGTGCCGACGCCATCGACGTGCCCCTGGACGACGTGGCCGTCGAAACGACCGTCGGCGAGCATCGGCCGCTCAAGGTTCACACGATCGTCGGGCTCGAGGAGTCCGAGCGTCGTCCGATCGAGGGTTTCTCCGACGGCAAAGGCAACGAACGAACCATCGGTTGTGGATGTCGCCGTCAAACAGACTCCGTTCACGGCGACGGAGTCGCCGACATGCAAGTCGGTCGTGGTCTCTGAGGCTGCGATGGTGATCTCAACACCGTCGGCTGTTCGGAGGACGGCGGACACGGTACCGAGTTCGGACACGATGCCGGTGAACATCAGGCGCGCTCCCCACTCGGCACGGCGGTGATCCGGATGTCGGTGCCGATCCGCCGCACATCGGTGAACTCGACATCGACGAGGTCGCTGATCGTTGGCAAAGAGCCTGCGAACGCGGGCTTCCCGGTTCCTCCAGCGATCTTGGACCCGATGTACCACACGAATTCGTCCACTGCTCCCGCGGATACGAACGACGAAGCGATCGACGGTCCCCCTTCAACGAGGACCGAGAGCAGGTTCTGGGACCCAAGGTCTTTGACGACGGACGCTACGTCCTGACGATCGGTGTCGCGGGAGTAGATGAGTGGATCACGCTCGAGGACCTGCGATGTCTCCGGAATCGCACGTGTGCCGGTGACGATGACCGGGCGTGGCTGGGGTCCCTCGTACCCATCGAGACGGACATCGAGCCGTGGATCGTCAGCGATGACGGTCCCTGCCCCGACAAGCACCGCGTCGTGCTCGGAACGCATCCGATGGACATCGTGACGAGCTGGCGATCCGGTTATCCAACGCGACGAGCCGTCCAACGCGGCAACTTGTCCGTCGAGCGTTGCAGCCATCTTGAGCGTCACGAAAGGGCGCCCCGTCGTCCGGTGATGGAAGTAGGCACGGTCGGCGTCGATGACGTCCTGTTCCCGCACACCGACGTCGACGGTGATACCAGCATCCCTCAATCGGCGAACACCCGAACCCGAAACGCGTGGATCAGGATCGAGCGTCCCGACAACGACACGAGCGATGCGCGCGGCAATCAGCGCGTCTGCACAGGGACAGGTTCGGCCTGTGTGGCTGCACGGCTCAAGCGTGACGACGACGGTTGCCCCGATTGCGTCCTGGGGATCGGAAAGGGATTCGAGGGCGTTGATCTCGGCATGCGCCAGCCCGTCTCCCAGACATACACCGTGCGCCAACACCGCATGTTGTGGTGAGACGATGACAGCACCCACACGTGGATTCGGATGCGGGTACGTCGAACGCGTTGCGTCGATCGCAGCAAGCATCAGCTCATCCACGTCGAGGCCGTCGGGTATGTCGACGGTTCGACGCATCAAGCGTCCCCTTTCTTCCATCCGGACTCTCACCGTCGGCCCCGGAGTTCCACCGGATCGGCCCCAGCTGGGGTTCGCGGACTATTACCGCCGGTCGGGATTTTCACCCTGCCCTGAAAGAGGTATTTCTACGTCTGATTGTATCCCTCGGGTGGAACCAGTTCACCGAGACATGTCGACACGGGCTGGAACGGTCGCATTGCTTCCCACGTCGATTCTGGATCCGGAAACGTGGTGCGGAGCCGTCCATCCCGGCTCGATCATCCATAGTCCATGACCTAGGTGCGGCGATCCACCTGATAGTTGGTGCCGGGAATCGACTTTGCGACTTCCTTCATCTCGGAAGCGACCGACGACGCCTCCCATTCGGACGTCAGCGCTTTCGTTTCCGTCGAGGCAACGCCCATCGAGAGCGAACAGATGGGAAAGGCGTGCCGCTCCCCTTTTCGGTCAGTCACTTCGATGTAGCCCTGGAGTGCATCCGCGGTGTCGTAGTAGTCGAGGATTCCATCGTCGAAGCGGGTGATGATGTCCTCGCAATAGGCCTTCATGTCATCGGCGTGGATGATCGAGACGAAGTCGTCACCGCCGACGTGACCGACGAACACGTCCCCGTGGGTTGTGGCCGAAGCGGCGTCAAGGAGAACCTTCGCGGTGAATTTGATGACTGTGTCGCCCCGCATGAAGCCATAGTGATCGTTGAATGCCTTGAAATTGTCCAGATCCGAGTGGACGACGGCCAATGGCGTGTTGGCTTCGATGCGGGTTTCGAGCGCCTCGGAGATCCTGAAGTTTCCCGGCAGGCCCGTGAGCGGGGAAAGATCCCGCATCTGCTGTGACCGCCGCAGGACGGTCCGCACTCTGGCGACGAGCTCCTCGAGGTCGAACGGTTTGGTGATGTAGTCGTCGGCACCCAGGTCGAGCC
>CAYTWC010000053.1:0-9849 GCA_964441975.1 uncultured Acidimicrobiaceae bacterium
GCCGTCGAGTATCTGACGCGGTTCGGCGGTTCCGAGCTCGATCCGGTGCGTCGACTCCTACTTCGCGGTGATCTCGTAGGATCAACTGCGATGGCTCCAGCCATCTTTGCGCTTCAAGGCCACCGATCGCTCGTGGCCGAGCTCAGTGCAGGTCAAACGGGGTGGTATCTCCAGGGGACGATCCCGTGGGCATCGAACCTGTTCGACGAGGGGTTCATCGCGGTTCTTCCTGCGTCTGGATCCGAAGGCAATCGGCCGGTCGTGGTGTCGCATGCCGCAGTAGGAGTCGAACGGTCTCCCGGACCGACGCTCCTCGCCCTGAACGCAACGCGATCCGGGTCGGTGCGACTCATCGACTCCCCGGTCCCAGACGGTTGGGTTCTCGACGTGGACTTGTTCGTGTTCCTCGCCGCCGTCAAGCCGACGTTCGTGAGGCTGCAGTCCGCCCTCGCTGTCGGACTCGCCGAGGCGGCGCTCCTCGACGCGATAGAACGAATCGACGGGCCCGCGATCGCACTCAAGAGCCGCCAGCACGAACTCGTCGAACGGCACGATGCGGTGGCCGGTGCGTTGGTGACTCAGCTCGCGGAAGGTGCATCGATCGAGTCGATCACGCGCACGCGACTTGCGGCGGCGAGGCTCGCTGCCGATGCGGTGTCGCATGAGCTCGCGGTTGCCGGAGGGAGCGCATACCTCGCCGGTTCCGCGACGGGTAGGCGGCTGGCCGAAGCGGCCTTTCTGCCCATCCAGTCTCCGACGGAGGCGCAACTCGAATGGGAGCTCTCGCTATGACAGACGCAACGCCGGCCTTGACGGCCGCGGGATTGTCGAAAGCGTTTGACGGCCACGGCAGCGTGTTCGATGACCTCGGATTCACGTTGGCCGCCGGGGAGGTGCTCGGGCTGGTCGGTGCGTCAGGCTGTGGCAAGTCAACGCTGCTTCGGATCGTGGCGGGTCTCGAAAGAGCCGACGAAGGTGTGGTACAAACGGCGAACGCCCAGCGACCGGGGATCGTCTTCCAGCGTCCGAGGCTCCTTCCGTGGCTGACCGTACGCGACAACATCGCGCTGGGCCTGAGACTCAAGGCGAATGCAGGCCCGCAGAACGCCGCCAGGAGCGTCGATGAGACCATTTCGATGTTCGGGCTGGCTGCGGTCGCTCATGCCTACCCCGCGTCGCTATCAGGGGGCCAGGCACAACGGGCAGCGTTCGCTCGGGCGATGATTCTGAACCCGCCGGTGATCCTCCTCGACGAACCGTTCGCAAACCTGGATCCGGCCTCGCGTTCAGCAATGCAGGACTGGCTGCTCGACCTCCACATGGACATGGATCTCGCCGTTCTTGTCGTGACACACGACGTCGACGAGGCCGTGTACCTAGCGGATCGAATCGGGCTCATGGAACCCCAAGGACGCGGCATCACCCGGTGGTGGGACGTCCCTGAACATCCGGATCAGACGGCGTCGCTACGAGCCGAGATCCTCAGCTACTACTCGACAGAAATACAACAGTCACAACGCGCCCAGCAGCGCCGATCCAGGGAGATACGAGTATGACCATCACGAATGACAGAAGGGCGTTCCTCCGATCCGTCGGTCAGGGCGCTCTCGGACTTGGAGCCGTTGCCGGTCTCGCGGCCTGCGGTGTGCCGACCCCAGGCCCGGGATCCAGTGCCATCGAGCCGGGCGACTCACGGCTCAGGGTGGGGTACCTGCCCATCACGGACGCAACGCCGTTGCTCGTTGCGCACGGTCTGGGCCTCTACGCGGACGAAGGGCTTGAACCCGAACGACCGGTACTCCTGAGGAGCTGGGCGCAGGTCGCAGAGGCGTTTCAGGCGAGACAGGTGGACATCGTGCACCTGCTGATGCCGATGACCGTCCAGATCCGATTCGGACAACAGCTTCCGATCAAGGTCGTGGCATGGAATCACACCGGCGGGTCGGCACTCACCGTCGGCAAAGGGATCAACGATGTCGAACAACTCGCGGGGACGACCATCGCTGTGCCGTTCTGGTACTCGATCCACAATGTCGCGCTGCAGATGCTGCTCGGTCGTGCCGGTTTGACACCGGTGATCGACGGAGAGCCTTCGGTGCAGGGGCGCACCGTGAAGCTCGTCGTAATGGCTCCACCGGATATGCCCCCGGCTCTCGCAGCGGGGGGAATCTCGGCGTTCATCGTCGCCGATCCGTTCAACTCGGTGGCAGAACTCAACGACATCGGGAGCGTCCTGCGCTTCACGGGGGATCTGTGGCGGGACCACGCCTGCTGCGTCGCCGTGATGCACGAAGACGCGATCACCGAACGACCCGAGTGGTCCCAAGCCGTCGTCAACGCTCTCGCACGAGCACAGATCGAGGCGCATGCCGACCGGACCGGGATCGCTCGGCTGCTGTCCAACGAGGGCGAAAGCTATCTGCCGCAGCCGTTGCCGGTCATCGAACGGTCACTGACCCACTATGACCAATCCGAGTACGGCCCGACCGGTGCGATCACTCATCCCGACTGGGAAACAGAACGCATCGGGTTCCAGCCGTTTCCCTACGCAAGCTACACCGAGCAGTTGGTGACGAGTCTGCAGCAGACGGTGGTCGATGGCGACCGACAGTTCCTTGATTCCCTCGATCCTGCGAGCGCCCATGGTGAACTCGTCAACGACGTGTTGATCCGTTCAGCGATCGAGAAAGCGGGTGGTCCCGTGGCGTTCGGCATGGATGGATACGACCGAACCGAGGTGATCGATGTCTGAGACGACCGGCCGCGCGACTCGTCTCTTCGACCGCGTCGGACTCCCGGTACTGGGCGTCATCGTCGCCGTCGGCGTATGGGCGGGAGCGGTGGCTCTGTTCTCGGAACCGGGCACGCTGATTTCGCGGTTTGCGCCCGTTGAGGCGTTCGTCGCAATCCCGGAGTTCGTGTTCGATCAGCGTGGTGTGCAACACATCTCGGCGACCGTCCAACGGCTCGCGATCGGGCTCGCCTTTGCGATGATCGTTGGGACCGTCGCCGGTCTCGTGATCGGGATGAACCCCAGGGTTGAACGAGCGACCGGCGGTGTGATGCAGTTCCTCAGGATGGTGTCACCGCTCGCCTGGATTCCGATCGCCATCATCGTGCTCGGCGTTGGGAACACACCGGTCATCGTGCTCGTGGGGCTGACTGCACTGTGGCCGGTGATCATCAACACTGTTGCGGGTACCTATGCCGTCGACTCCGGCTGGACAGAGGTCGCCGAGTCGATGGGGGCCACCCGGTGGGAGACGGTGCGTCATATCGTGCTCCCAGCCGTACGGCCCTACACGGCGACGGCGTTCCGTGTGGCGCTCGGAGTTGCGTGGATCGTGATCGTGCCCGCCGAGATGCTCGGGGTTGATTCCGGTCTCGGCTACGCCGTTCTCGATTCGCGGGACCGGCTGGCGTACAGCGAGCTGATGGCGATCATCCTCGTCATCGGTGCGATCGGATTCGTTCTGGATCGGGTTGCGACGCGAGCGCTTTCGTCGAACTCCGGGCCGCGATCCAGCCGGATCACCGTGCCGGTTGCTGCTGGCAAGGAGGAGGCGCAACCCGTTCCGACGACGTGACGGTCGACGTCAACACACCGCAACACGACGGCACCGCGGAACCGACACGAGACCCGTTGTAGGATCGGATGCCGCACAGCACGGGGCTCAGGTGATGCCCCGACGCCGACTGGAAGTAGTGAATGCCGCCAGTAGAGCCCGTCCTCGTCGTCGCCATCCTGCTCCTCGTCGCTGTTCTGGCGGGCAAGATCTCCGGACGGTTCGGGATTCCTGCGCTGTTGCTGTTTCTCGCGATCGGAATGCTCGCGGGATCCGACGGACCGGGTGGCATCGAGTTCGACGATCCTGCGCTCGCGAGCTCGATCGGAGCCGTCGCCCTTGCGTTCATTCTCTTTTCGGGTGGTCTCGACACGCGGTGGGAGACGATCCGTCCGGTCTTGGCGCCGGGGATCTTGCTGGCGACCGTGGGCACACTGATCACGGCAGCCGTTGTCGGGGTTGGCGCCTGGGCGCTCTTTGACACGTCGCTCACCGTGGGTCTTCTCATGGGGGCAATTGTGTCGTCGACGGACGCAGCCGCGGTGTTCTCGGTATTGCGGTCCCGCGGCGTGAATCTCAAGGGACGGCTTCGACCGCTGCTTGAGTTCGAGTCCGGGTCGAACGACCCGATGGCAGTCTTCCTGACAGTAGGCCTGACCACGCTGGTGACCCAGCAAGATGCGTCAGGGATTGACTTGGTGTGGCTGTTCGTGCGCCAGATGACCCTTGGTGCAGCGTTCGGACTGCTTCTTGCGACCGGCGCCGTGTGGGTGATCAATCACATCCGCCTTGAATACGAGGGCTTGTACCCGGTGCTCACGGTCGGCCTCGTCGTCTTCGTGTACGCCATCACGACGTGGGCCGGCGGAAGCGGTTTCCTGGCCGTGTATCTGGCCGGGTTGACCATCGGGCGCGGTCGCCTTGTCCACAAACGATCCTTGATGCGTTTTCACGACGCCATCGGCTGGCTGATGCAGATCGTGATGTTCCTCATCCTCGGGCTGTTGGTGTTCCCGTCGGAGCTGCCGGATGTTGCGATTCCTGCACTCGGACTCACCGCGATCCTGATGTTCATCGCACGCCCGATCGCCGTGTTCGCGTCGCTGCGCCCGTCGAAGTGGTCTCTTCGTGAACGGACGTTCCTGTCGTGGGTCGGGCTCCGAGGCGCGGTCCCCATCGTCCTTGCAACCTTTCCGCTGGCGCAGGGTGTCGAAGGAGCCAGCACGATCTTCGACGCGGTGTTCTTCGTGGTGCTCATCTCGGTTCTGTTCCAGGGAACGACAATCCCCGCCGCAGCGCGTCGGCTCGGTGTCGAGTCGGCCATGGCCGTTTCGAGCGACGAGATCGAGGTCATCGGCCGCGACGCGGCGCAGCGACAGCTCGTGGAGATCCATGTGGGGTCAGGCGCCTGGGTCGTGGGGCGTCAGGTTGTCGAGATCGATCTTCCGGGGGAGGCGTGGCTCACGCTGTTGACCCGTGACGGGGAGGCAATCGTTCCGCAGGGCCCGACAGTGCTTTCGGAAGGGGACGTCCTCACGGTCTTTGCAAGCGACACGGAAGCCGACGAGATACGTCACTTGTCGTCGTGAGCACGGGTAATCGCGACCACTAACCGGATGTAGAGTGGCCGTTGTACGTCCGACGAACGAGGGAATGCCTCCATGCCGTCTTCGCAACCTGATCGTCACTTGCGCTCCCAGCTTCCCATCCCGGATCTCCCGGTCCACGGTCTCACCACGTACGACGCGAAGGATCCGGACACGAGTTTCCCACCGATCGAGCCATTGCTCCCGCCCGAAGGCGCGCCGAACGTGTTGGTCATCCTGCTCGACGATGTTGGATTCGGCGCTTCCAGCGCGTTCGGCGGTCCGTGCGACACACCAACGGCTGAGCGGTTGGCAGCGGGTGGGCTGAAGTACAACCGTTTCCACACGACCGCCCTGTGCGCCCCGACCCGCCAGGCTTTGCTGACAGGACGTAACCATCACTCCGTCGGCATGGGAAGCATCACCGAAACCGCAACGTCGGCACCCGGGAACAACTCGCTCAGACCGAACAGCAAGGCACCCCTGGCAACAACACTCAAGCTGAACGGCTACTCGACAGCCCAGTTCGGCAAGTGCCACGAGGTCCCTGTGTGGCAGTCGTCGCCGATGGGGCCATTTGATGCGTGGCCGTCTGCTGGCGGGGGGTTCGAGAAGTTCTACGGGTTCATCGGCGGAGAGAACAACCAGTGGGAACCGGCGTTGTACGACGGAACCACCCCGATCGAACCGCCTGCAACGGCGGAAGAGGGTTACCACCTCACCGAGGACCTCGCGGACCACGCCATCAGCTGGGTCAGACAGCAGAAGGCGCTCATGCCAAACAAGCCGTTCTTCATGTACTTCGCGCCGGGTGCGACGCACGCCCCGCATCACGTACCTGCGGAATGGCCGGAGAAGTACCGGGGGAAGTTCGCGCACGGCTGGGACGCCCAAAGGGAACAGACGTTCAACCGTCAGAAGGAACTCGGAATCATCCCCGCGGACGCTGAGCTGACCGAGCGGCACGACGAGATCCCGTCCTGGGACGAGATGCCTGACGAACTCAAGCCGGTCCTCGAACGTGAGATGGAGGTGTACGCAGGGTTCCTGGAGCACACGGACCACCATGTCGGTCGACTCGTCGATGCCGTCGACGATCTTGGCATCCTGGACGACACGATCATCTACTACATCATCGGTGACAACGGTGCGTCGGCCGAGGGAACGGTCAACGGTGCGTTCAACGAGATGGCGAACTTCAACGGTATGGCTGACCTCGAGACGCCGGAGTTCATGCTCTCCAAGATGGACGAATTCGGCTCACCGAGTTCGTACAACCACTACGCCGTCGGATGGGCATGGGCGATGAACTCGCCGCTCCAGTGGACGAAGCAGGTGGCTTCCCACTGGGGTGGGACCCGAAACGGCACGATCGTTCATTGGCCGCGCGGCATCAAGGAGAAGGGCGGTGTCCGGTCGCAATTCACCCATGTCATCGACATCGCCCCCACGATCCTCGAGGCCGCAGGCCTCCCGGAACCGACGATGGTGAACGGTGTCCAGCAGTCCCCGATGGAAGGGACGAGCATGGTGTACACGTTCAACGAACCTGACGAACCCGAACGCCATGACCTCCAGTATTTCGAGATGTTCGGCAACCGTGGCATCTACTACAAGGGTTGGAGCGCGGTCACGAAGCACAAGACACCGTGGGAAATCGTTGGTGGGAACATGCCGCCCTTCGACGAGGATGTGTGGGAGCTCTACGACGGAAGCAAGGACTTCAGCCAAGCCAATGACCTCTCATCCGAGTTGCCGGAGATGTTGTCGAGGCTCCAACGGCTGTGGCTCATCGAGGCTGCGAAATACAACGTCCTGCCGATGGACGACCGAAGTGGTGAGCGGATCGTGCCTGAGCTGGCGGGACGGCCAAGTCTGATCCACGGAGACTCACAACTGTTCTTTCCCGGTATGGGACGACTCTCCGAGAACAGCGTCGTCAGCATCAAGAACCGATCGTTCGCAGTCACGGCGAACGTCACGATCCCGGAGGGCGGTGCGCAGGGCGTCATCATCGCGCAGGGTGGACGGTTCGGTGGCTGGACGATCTACTTCCACGAAGGAACCGCAAAATTCGTCTACAACGTGCTCGGCATCAGGGAATTCCCTGTTGCCGCCGAAACGATGTTGTCCTCGGGCGATCACCAGGTACGAATGGAGTTCGCATACGACGGTGGGGGGCTCGGCAAGGGCGGTGATGTCACGCTCTTCTATGACGGCGACGCTGTCGGGACCGGCAGGGTCGAGGCGACCCATCCGATGATCTTCTCTGCTGACGAGACGACGGATGTCGGATACGAATCGGGTACCACCGTCTCGCCCGACTATACGGCTGAATCGAGCAGGTTCACCGGAAAGATCGAGTGGGTCCAGATCGACCTCGGGGACAACGACAGCAACCACTACATCGACCCCGACGAGCGGCTCCGCATCGCCATGTCGATCCAGTAGCGACCGTGGATTCGTGTTGTAGTCCCGAGCGGTCGGCCGGATCTCCGGCGTCGACAGCCGGTCCTTCGTCGGGTTCGAGTCGGGGTGCGCGAGCCGGTGACGACGACCGGTTCGTCGTCGTCCCAGCAGGCACGTTCCTCATGGGGACGGATGATCCGCGTGGATATGTCGCCGACGGAGAGGGTCCTGTTCACGAGGTGACGGTGGATGCGTTCGAGCTGTCGAAACACACCGTCACGAACGACGAATTCGCCGAGTTCGTCGCGGACACGGGGTATGTGTCGACCGCGGAGCGGTTCGGCGACTCGTTCGTCTTCGGCGGACTGCTGCCCGACGATTTTCCACCCACGAGAGCCGTCGCTGCGGCTCCGTGGTGGCGTCAGGTCGAAGGAGCGGATTGGCGCCATCCGGAGGGGCCGCAGAGCACGGTTGATGCCCGCGGCGATCACCCGGTGATCCACGTGAGCTGGGACGACGCCGTCGCATACTGCGAGTGGAGCGGCACCCGCCTCCCATCGGAGGCAGAGTGGGAGCGCGCGGCGCGCGGCGGGCGGGCGTCGCAGCATTTTCCGTGGGGCGACGAGCTCGAACCCGGTGGTGTCCACCGGATGAACGTCTTCCAGGGGGAGTTCCCTGCCCGAAACTCGGCAGCCGACGGTTGGGAAGGAACCGCTCCCGTCGGTTCGTTTCCACCGAACGACTTCGGGTTGTTCGACATGACCGGCAACGTGTGGGAGTGGTGCGCCGACTGGTTCGACCCGAACTACTACTCGTATTCGCCACCCCGATCACCTGCCGGACCCCCGAAAGGCACGGCGAAGGTCACGCGCGGAGGCTCGTATCTGTGTCATGAGAGCTACTGCTGGCGCTATCGCGTCGATTCTCGAAGCGGGAACACCCCCGACAGCACGACGGGGAACACCGGGTTCCGGGTAATCAGGCTCAGCTGAGTTGGCGTTTCGGCCCGAGAAGGTCGCGCCCGACCCCGTTGCGGGCTGTACCGGACGATGCGGCATGGACCGGGCGTGTACGCAGTACCGTTGCGTCCTCGGGGAGCGTTTGGCGCTCGATCGTCGAAGGAGCGGGGCGTGACATCAGATCAACTTTCGCCCGCCGCCCGCCTGGACGGTCTGGCGGCACTCGAAGCGTCCGCCAAATCACCATTCGATGTGCTCGTCATCGGCGGGGGGATAACCGGAGCGGGGGTCGCCGTCGATGCAGCCACCCGGGGCCTCAGGACCGCGATCGTGGAGATCGACGATTGGGCGTCCGGCACATCGAGCAGATCGAGCAACCTCGTGCACGGTGGCCTGCGATACCTCGAGATGCTGGACTTCAAACTGGTGTGGGAGGCGCTCCACGAACGCGACATCCTTCTGTCCACGACGGCCCCTCATCTGGTACGTCCCCAGTCGTTTCTGTTCCCGCTCAAACACCGGCTGTGGCAGCGGGTATTCATCGGTGCGGGAATCCTCCTCTACGACGTCATGGCAGCAATCCGAGGCAGGCGCGCGCTTCCGTGGCATCGCCATCTCAGCCGGACCTCGGCGAGGCGACGATTCCCTGCGCTCTCCAAGCGCGCACTCATCGGTGCGATCGAGTATTGGGACGCCAAGGTCGACGACGCCGCGCTCGTGGTGAGTCTCGTACGCACGGCGGTCCGCCACGATGCGGTGGCGGTCTCCCGAGCCAAGGTGGTCGGGTTCACAACCGGTTCGAATGGTGAGGTCATTGGTGCACAAGTCGTCGATCTCGAGACGAACCGTGTAGTCGATGTCAGAGCCGCGCATGTGATCAGCTCGACGGGCGTCTGGACGGAGGAGACCGAGGCGATGGCGGCGGGCGATGCGACGTTGTCCGTTCTCGCGAGCAAGGGTTCCCACATAGCCGTGCGAAGGGATCGCATTGCTGGGGATGCGGCCTTGATTCTCCAGACGGCCACGAGTGTGCTCTTTGCCATTCCATCGCACGAAGTCTGGGTGGTAGGCACGACAGACACGCCTTGGACCGGGAATCAGAGGCATCCGGTAGCGACCGCGGCAGACATCGACTACCTGCTCGCACAGATCAACAGCGTTCTCGCAGACCCGATCGGACGTGAGGATGTCGTCGGGACATGGGCTGGCCTGCGGCCGTTGCTCCAACCCGCTGGTGACCTCGGTGACTCGCCGTCGAAGATCTCACGGGAACACACAGTTGTCAGCCCTGTTCCCGGCCTCACCGTGATCGCGGGTGGGAAGCTGACC
>CAYTWC010000054.1:0-9782 GCA_964441975.1 uncultured Acidimicrobiaceae bacterium
CGCGCAGGTTCCAGCCGACGCCGAATGCACCGACGATGCCGAGGGCCACGAGGAACGTGATGTTGATGAGCATCGTCCAATCGAGCACACCGAGGGTCAGACCCCGCACGAGGGAGACCCCGTGATAGAGCGGTGAGAACCACGCGACGACCTGGAGCACAGGTGGGTAGACGTCGAGCGGGTAGAACGTCGCGGAGAACAGGAACAACGGCAGCGTGATGAACCCGACGAGGTCGAGATCCTGCCAGGTTCGCATGTAGGTGACACCGGCGGTCGCGACCGCTCCGAAAGCGAATCCGATGAGGATCGTCGCGGGAAACGCGAGGATCGCCAACGGTGACTCCATGAGTCCCATCACGGCCATCACGAGCATGAACGCTGCGGCGTAGATCGAACCTCGTGCGAGGGTCCATCCGATTTCGCCCGAGGCCACATCCAGCGGCTCGACGGGGGTCGCAAGCACCCCCTCGTAGGTCTTGCCGTACTTGAGTTTGAAGAAGATGTTCGTCGACTCGAACACGGCGCCATTCATCGCCGACGCCGCGAGCATCGCTGGGGCGACGTAGGCCGTGTAGTCGACCGGGATTCCGCCGAAGGTGACGTCGCCGGCAAGCTCACCGATGCCGACTCCGATGGCGAACAGGAAGAAGACGGGTTCGAAGAATCCCGAGGCCAAGACCGGCCAGAACGATTTCGTAGCGACGAGGTTTCGTTCAATGAGGTAGTAGCCGCGCCATCGCTTGGGGAGCGGCGGGATGATCCGCGTCGTGAGCACCCGGTTGGTCATGGTGTCAGCCGTTTCCGAAGAGGACGGATGATCAACAGCCCTCCGACGACGATCCAGGCGACCAGATACAGCGTGCTCATCCACCAGACGACCGCGGGAGTAACACCGAGTGCGAGGCCGCGAGCGAGCTCGACACCGTGGAATACCGGTGTCAGGTAGGCGACCGGCTGGAGCCAGCCCGGGAGGTTCGTGATCGGGAAGAACACACCGGAGAACAGGAACATCGGGATCACGACGAATCGGAAGAACATCGGCAGACCGGCCTGTTCCTCGAGACGGGATGTGAATGCGGTCGTCATCGCCACCATGGCCATGCCGACGAGCATCGCGGGAATCAGCGACCCGAGTGCCTGGAGTGGGGTCGAAACACCGAACAGCATCATCACGATGACGAACGAGAGCGACACCATGAACACACGGATCGCAGACCACAGGAGGTGGCCGAGCGCAAGGCTTTCGACGCCGATGGGTGTCGCGAGTCGAGCGTTCCAGGTTGCCTGCCACTTGATGCCCGCCATCACCTTCCACGAGCCCTCACCGGCGCCGGTTTGCATCGCCGTGGCGACGAGGAGTCCCGGGGCAAGGAACGCGACGTAGGACAAGCCTTCGACACCGTCGGGGAGGTTTGCATCGACGAGCGTCCCGAGTCCGACGCCCATCGCCAGGAGATACAGGATCGGATTCAGGAAGCTGGAGAACACAGAGCCTCGCCATGTCCTGCGATAGATCCTCGCTTCGGCCTCGACGACCCGGAACGACAGCGGTTGCGCCATCAGTCGACCAGGGTCCGACCGGTGAGTCTGAGGAAGACGTCTTCGAGCGTCGAGCGACGGGCGAGCACCGTTTCGGGTTCGAGTCCGCGATCAGTGACCGTCGCGATCATCTTGTCGGCGTCGCTGGTGTAGACGAGCGCACGATCGGCGAGGATCTCCGTGTGGTCGGAAAGCTCCTCGATCTGCCCGTTGAGGGTCTCGAGGACCCCCACAGGAAAGCGCAGCTCGACCACATCGCGCGGCGTGTACTCCTCGATCAAGGACCTCGGTGATCCTTCGGCGACGATCTTGCCCCCGTCCATGACGACGAGACGGTCACAGAGCTGTTCGGCCTCATCCATGTAGTGCGTCGTGATGATCAACGTGACACCACGCTGTTTCAAGCGATACAGCCGATCCCACAAGACATGCCGTGCCTGGGGGTCCAGACCCGTTGTCGGCTCGTCGAGGATGTAGAGGTCGGGTTCGTTGATCAAACCTCGCGCGATGATGACTCTCCGCTTCATACCGCCCGACAGCGCGGCGACCTTGCTGTCGGACTTGTCGGTCAGCTGGACGAATTCGAGGAGTTCGGCGATTCGTTCTTTGAGCACGGCACGGGAGAGGTCGAAATACCGTCCGTACATGACGAGGTTGTCGTACACGGTGAGCTCTTCGTCGAGGTTGTTGTCCTGCGGGACCACGCCGAGCCGTGACCGCAGCCGCGGACCTTCGGTGGAAGGGTCGAGGCCAAGGACGGATATCGATCCTCCCGAGATCGGGCTGACGGCACCGATCATCTTCATCGTCGATGTCTTCCCCGCCCCGTTCGGGCCGAGGAATCCGAACGCCTCGCCCTTGCGGACCTCGAAGTCGATGCCGTCGACGGCGACGAAGTCTCCGAATTCCTTGCGCAGACCGCGCGCGCTGATGAGAGTTTCTGCCATCCTCGGAAGATACCCTCCATGTGTGACTAATTCGGTCCGGTTCCCGACGATGAACGTCGGCGATTGGAAACCTGAAAACCTGGCTGCAAGGCTCACCTAGCCTGACGGCATGCAAATCCACGAGAACATCGTCGAAACGATCGGCGGTACACCGCTGGTCCGGTTGTCCCGCGTCCACCCGCCGGGAAACCTCGTCGCCAAGGTCGAATACATGAACCCGGGCGGTTCCATCAAGGACCGCATCGGTCTCGGCATGGTCCTGCGGGCCGAGCAGAACGGATGGCTCAAGCCGGGAGACACGATCGTCGAGCCGACGTCGGGGAACACGGGCATCGGTCTCGCGATGATCGCCACGATTCGTGGGTACAACCTCATCTGTGTCATGCAGGACAAGCAATCGAAGGAGAAGCAGGACCTCCTGCGAGCCTACGGAGCAGAGGTCGTCCTCTGCCCGACGGACGTCCAGCCGGAAGATCCGCGGTCCTACTACTCGGTGGCGAACGAACTCGCTGGTCGTCCGGGCCACTACCGACCCGACCAGTACTCGAATCCTGCCAACCCGCAGGCCCACGTGGATGCAACGGGTCCTGAGATCTGGGAGCAGACGGACGGGAAGATCGACATCCTCGTGGCTGGCGTCGGAACAGGTGGAACCATTTCAGGGACCGCACGGTTCCTCAAGTCCATGAACCCCGACATCGAGGTCGTCGGTGTCGACCCGGAGGGGTCGATCTACACGGCAGCGACCGACGACGACGTTACGACCTACCTGATCGAAGGGGTCGGCGAGGACTTCTGGCCAGAGACATACGACCCATCCCTCACGGACCGATACGAGATGGTTGGGGATGCCGAGGCGTTTGCCATGACGCGTCGTCTCGCTCTCGAGGAGGGGATACTCGTCGGTGGCTCGTGTGGGATGGCGGTCGCCGGTGCGCTCCGCGTCGCGGAATCGAACCCCGACAAGCTTGTCGTGGTGATCCTGCCCGACTCCGGCCGAAGCTATCTGTCGAAGATCTTCAACGACGAGTGGATGGAGAGTGAAGGGTTCCCGACATGAGTGAAGATCGATTTGAGACCCTTGCGATCCACGCTGGGCAGGATCCCGAGCCGACGACCGGTGCAGCGGTCGTACCCATCTATGCGACGTCGACGTACGTCCAAGACGCCCCGGGTGTCCACAAGGGGTACGAGTACTCCCGTACCGACAACCCGACCAGGACAGCTCTGCAGACGCAGTTGGCTGCTCTCGAGGGGGTCCACGAGGCCGATGAGGGTGGCTGTGTTGCGACCTCGTCGGGTCTCGCAGCGACCGCGATGATCGGCTACATGCTTCGGCCGGGCGACCACATCGTCCTCCCTGACGACGCCTACGGAGGCACGTTCAGACTTGTCGCACAGGTACTGACGGAGCACGGCATCGAGTACACAGCGGCAGACCTCACATCACGCCAAGGCATCGAGGAAGCGATGACCGATCGTACGAAGCTCGTATGGATCGAAACACCGACGAATCCGTTGCTGCGTGTCGTGGACATCGCACAGATCGCAGCGGCGGCGAAGGCCCGAGGAGCGCTTCTGGCGGTCGACAACACCTTTGCAACGCCGTATCTCCAGCAGCCCCTGTCACTCGGTGCGGACATGGTCGTGCACTCATCGACCAAATACCTCGGCGGCCATTCCGACACAGTCGGCGGTGCGATCGTCACCAACGACGATGCGCTCCTCGAGCGGCTGAGGTTCCTCCAGAACGCGACCGGGCCGATCCCCGGACCGTTCGACTCGTATCTGACGCTGCGAGGCATCAAGACGCTCGGAATACGGATGGACCGCCACTGTGCGAACGCTGCGGCGATCGCGTCTTTCCTCGACGGAGACCCGCGGGTCGACACGGTCTGGTACCCGGGGCTCAAGGAAGATCCGGGACACGCGATCGCCTCTCGACAGATGTCCGGATACGGCGGAATGGTGTCTTTCACTCCGGCGGGAGGCGTCGAAGCGGCCAACGATGTCGTCACCCGCACTCGCCTGTTCTTCCTCGCCGAGTCCCTCGGCGGTGTGGAGTCGCTGATCGAGGTCCCAGCGATCATGACGCACGCCTCCGTCGAAGGAACCGCGCTTGAAGTACCTGCATCGCTGATCCGGCTGTCGGTCGGGATAGAACACGTCGACGACCTGCTGTCGGACCTGGACAGGGCGCTTGGCTGAACGGCGCCCCGACCGCGGCGCACTGAACGACCTCGGCTGGTCCGAGTCGTGGGAGGAGTCGTTCGAGGCAGATCGAGCATCCGGAACGCCGCGGCGCGTCGTCCGACACGACGGTGTAAAGGTGCTTGTGGCAGACGGTGAGAACGTTGCCCACGTCACGTTTCCCCGCTCCCTCGGATTGGCGGTCGGTGATTGGGTGATCGTCGATCAGGAAACCGTCGTTTCGCGACTTGAACGGGCATCGGTGCTCGAGCGTGACACCGGCGACGACGGTCTCCAGGTCATTGCCGCCAACGTGGACACGGTTCTCGTCGTGTTCGGGGTCGATCGGCCTTTGCGGCGCAGCAAGGTGCTGCGGTTCCTGGCTTTCGCGTGGGATATCGATGCGGAGCCCGTCGTCGTCCTGTCAAAGGCCGATCTCGTCGACAACATCGATGCGTTCGTCGACGACATCAGGTCGTGGGGAGTGACGGCTCCGGTCATCGGTGTGTCCGTTGAGACGGGAGCCGGTCTCGAAACGGTCCTCGACGTGCTTCGAGGCAGGACGGGCACATTGATCGGTGAGTCCGGTGCAGGGAAGTCGTCACTCGTCAATGCGCTGATGGACGACGAGGTCGCATGGATCGGCGACGTGCGGTCGCGCGACCGCAAGGGCAGACACACGACGACGCACCGCGAACTCCACCTGTTGCCCGGTGGTGGCATGGTCATCGACAATCCGGGCGTGCGATCGCTCGGCCTGTCGGGCGAGAGTGACGGTGTCGAGCAGCTCTTCGACGACATCGAGGCGCTTGCAACGCAATGTCGATTCCGGGACTGTCGACACCGAACGGAGCCCGGATGCGCCGCGCGCGCTGCGGTCGATTCTGGCGATCTTGAACCCTCCCGACTGGATGCGTTCGTTCGATTCATCGAAGAACAGTCCGACGCGGCGGCGCGAGCGATCGTCAAGGAGCGGCGAACGACCTCGAAGCGTCCCCGACCCGATGCCGCACCCGATTTCGAATCGACCGGTGATCAGTGATGGGTCGGTCCGTAACCGAACCCCGCCGTTGTCAACCCCACCGGCTGATGGAATCAACCGTGATCTCGTAGTTGACCCTGACCTCGCCGACCGGACCGTTGTAGTCGGGCTTCCCGCGGTACTTGTCGCTCAACGCATCGATCAACCACGTGCCGTCCTCGGCAGTCTTGGTCACGCGACCCTGCATGACGATGTTCGTATACGGTCTGTCAACCGGTGTGAAAGACAGGGCAACTCGTGGGTCGAACGCAATGTTGCGTGGCTTCACCCGTCCGGTGGCCGTCGAAAACAGGACCTTGTCACCATCGCGGCCGATCCACACCACCGACACATGCGGCGAACCGTCGGGATTCAGTGTGGCGAGGTGCACGAACACCTTCTGGTCGAGAGCGTCCCTGATCTTCTGTGGCAGTTCCATCGGTCTCCTTGCGTTCGGGTACAGCGTAGATGTGGGCCTCGATGCACCGGGCACGACGAGGTCGGTCGTGAGTCAGCGCCGTCCATCATCTCGGTGGTGCCTATCGTTTGACGATGGAGGCCGGACTCGCAGGAAGCAAAGTGCTCGTAACCGGCGGCGCGGGCGGAATCGGTGCCGCTGTCTGTCGTGCGTTTGCGGCTGAGGGTGCCACCGTGGCCGTCCACTATCACACCGACGAAAGTGGCATCGATCTCGCAGAGGAGATCGGCGGTGTGGCTGTGCGAGCCGACCTTACGGACCCGGAATCCGTCGACCGTGCCTTCGGAGAGGTGATCGACCGACTCGAGGGTCTCGACATCTGTATCGCAAATGCAGGGCGGTACCCACGCGACGATGTCCCCATCTGGGACATGCCTCCCGAACGCTGGCAGGCAACGCTCGCAGCGAACCTCACGACGACGTTTCTGACCGCTCGAGCCTTTCTTCGGCATGCAAGCACCACGGGAGTCGGGTCCCTCGTGATGATCGGCTCGACGTCCGGGCTGTTCGGAGAGGCCGGAAGCTCGGACTACTCCGCCGCCAAGGGAGCGATCAACACAGGTCTCCTTCTGTCACTCAAGAACGAGGCCGCCCGCATCAGCGATGCCGTCAGAGTCAACGTCGTCGCGCCGGGCTGGACGGTGACTCCGAAGCGGGCTGCAGAAGGGATCGATCCTGCGCTCGTCACCAGGGCGACCGCCACCATGGCTCGCAAGGAGCTCGCGACTCCACAGGATGTGGCCAACCAGGTGGTGGTCCTTGCGTCGCACACGCTGTCTGCGCACCAGACGGGTCAGGTCGTGACGGTTGCAGGCGGCATGGAAGGTCGGCTGGTCCCGTGATCGACGTCGGACGTTTGCGAGCGGACACGCCCGGTGTCGATCATGTGAATCATCTGAACAACGCCGGAGCTTCGTTGATGCCCCGGCCGGTCCACGAGGCGACGCTGCGCCACCTCGACAAGGAGTTGATGGGCGGCGGCTATGAGGCGTTCCTTGACAGTGAGGAGGACGTCGACCTCACGTACCGCGCAGCTGCGGAGTTGATCGGTGCCGGGCCGACCGAGGTCGGGATCGTCGATTCCGCGACAACGGCGTGGGATCGAATCATCTACTCACTGCCACACCGCGACGGCGACCGACTGCTCACAACGACCTCGGAGTACGGGTCGAACTGGGCGGCGTATCTTCATCTCAAGCAACGGTTCGGTGTCGACATTGTCGTGGTTCCCGACACCGAGGACGGTGACATCGACGTGGACTCCCTGGCCTCGTTGATCGACACGCGAACGACGCTCATAACCCTCAACCATGTCCCGACGAACGGGTCGGTTGTGAATCCTGCCGCGGCGGTCGGTCGGGTCGCGCGGGATGCTGGCGTCCCCTTCCTGCTCGACGCCTGCCAATCGGTCGGGCAGCTGCCGATCGACGTGGAGCAGATCGGCTGTGACTTCCTGACAACGACGTCTCGCAAGTTCATCCGCGGTCCCCGCGGAATCGGATTGGTCTACGTGCGCGCAGCCTCCCTCGACAAGCTCGATCCTGTCGTCGTCGACAACCACTCGACGTTCGTCACCGACACGACCATCACCCTGCGAGATGACGCACGGAGATTCGAGACATGGGAGAAGTCGTGGGCGAACGTGCTCGGGTTCGGTGCAGCATGCCGCTACGCGCTCGACACGGGCGTGGACGCGATCTGGGAGCGGATCAGACACCTCGGCGACCTGGTTCGGACCGGTCTCGTCGAAATCCCAGGTGTCACGTCGTTCGATCGTGGGGCGATCAAGTCGGGTATGGCTACCTTCGCTGTCGACGGGCGCGGTGCGATCGAGGTCTTCGAGTTGTTGTCCGAGAACTCGATCAACGTGTCCTATTCGACGATCAACTCGGCCCCCTACGACATGCGGATGCGGGGGATCGAAGCGTTGGTCCGTGCATCAGTGCACGCCTACAACACGGAAGAAGAGATCGACGAGTTCCTTTCGGCGATGGATGTCATCGCCACCTGAGCAGCGTCGCTACTGGAGCGGATGACCTGCGAGGAACGCATCGATCATCGGCTGGGTCGCATCGACGGGGACGACATAGGATCGCCCGTCAGACCCTTGTGAGTTCTGCACCGGCAAGGTCGCGGCGTCGATGTTGCGAGAGTCGATGGTCAAGGCTTTGCGGCCCAGATCCGCCATGAGGCCGAGGGAGAGGCCCTCGTCGGCGGTGATCTGGTCTGCAAACGTCGGGAGAAAGCTCGGCAGGTTGAATGCGCTCGACGGTGACGTGACCTGGGAGAAGAGTGCGATCAGGATCTGCTGTTGTCGTCCGGTTCGTGCGATGTCGCCACCGCCGGTGCTCGTCCACGACCCGTTGACGTTCTCCTGATAGTGACGTGAGCGTGCATACGCGACAGCCTCTTCGCCGTTCAGCGTGTGTGTGCCTGCTTCGACCCGAAAGCCGGATGTCGTATCCCGTGCCGCGTTGGGGAAATCGAGTGTGACGCCTCCGAGCGAGTCGACGACGGCGCCGACGCCTGCAAAGTCGATCTCGACGTAGTGGTGGATGGGGATGCCGATCTCGGATTGGATGGTCTCGACGAGGAGATCGGGTCCACCGATGACGTATGCAGCGTTGATCCGGTTGGTGCCCCCGCCGCGGATGTCGACCTTGTAGTCGCGGGGGATGCTCAGCATCTGGATGCCTGCGTTCTCCGTGATGTGGGCGACCATCATGACGTCGGTCCGGCGGCCGGCGAAGTCGCCGAACGTGTCCTCCCAATCGTCAGGCAGGGTCGAGCGGTCATCGACGCCGACGATGAGGAAGTTCGGGGACAGCCCGGCGACGACAGGTGTCGAATCGAGTGAGGTCAGGTCGCTCGCCTCGATCCGGTCGATCTTGCCTTCGGTGTAGGAAAGGAACGCATAGCCGCTGAAGACCCCGACCACGAGAAGCAACAGGAATACGAAGAGGAATTTCTGCGCGAAGCTCCACCGGCGTTTCTTTGGTGGTTTGCCACTGGGTGGCGGTTCGACGGCAGGGATCTCAGGAAATGTTTCGGTGGTCCACGGCATGAGAACGCGAGGTTAGAAGTCGCTTTCCAAAAGCGAATGCCTTTTGCGTGCCCACCGCGAATCCGGTGGCGTGCGATGGATGTACGCTGGCGACCATGTCGAACAAGATTCATTCCCAGGACGTGACAATCGGACCGGCGAAGGCGGGCGCACGGGCGATGCTCCGGGCCGTAGGGCTCGGTGAGGGGGATTTCTCCAAGGCACAAGTCGGTGTCGTTTCCGCAGGCAACGAGGTGACCCCGTGCAACGTCACCGGTCCGAAGTTGGCGGGAATCGCAAAGATCGGTGTCCAGGATGCCGGAGCAGTCGGACTTGAGTTCGCGACGATCGCGGTTTCAGACGGCATCTCCATGGGCCATGAAGGGATGCGCGCCTCCCTTGTGTCCCGAGAAGTCATCGCAGACAGCGTCGAACTGGTCATGCACGCCGAGCGATTCGACGCAATGGTTTCGATCGCGGGTTGTGACAAGTCGCTGCCGGGGATGTTGATGGCCGCCGCACGACACAACATGCCTTCGGTGTTCCTGTACGGCGGATCGAGCC
>CAYTWC010000055.1:0-9587 GCA_964441975.1 uncultured Acidimicrobiaceae bacterium
GATACCCCTCAGGTCCTTGCCGACGAACTCGCCCTGGCGATGCAGAAGCTCCGCGAACTCGACCTCTACAAACCACCCGGGGTCGCAGAGACGATCGACTGGGCGAAGGCGCTCGCCATCCTTGGGACCGAACAACTCTCGGCCGACGTCATCGACGAGACACTCGGTGTCGTGGTCAAGTACGAGGACGACATGGCCACGGTGCGGACCTCGGCCTTGGCCGGACCACGGTGACCGAGACCGGCGACGCGGTTCTCCGCAACCTTGTTTCGTTCGTCCACGCACTCCGGACCGCGGGGTTCGATGTCAACCCGTCCACGACAACCGACCTCATCGAGGCAGTCGGGTTCATAGGCTTGGCCGACCACGACGACGTGCGTGAGGGGTTCCGGTCAGTCGTCGCGGCAAGCCATGCGCAGGCGAACGAATTCGACCCGGTGTTCGACCGCTTCTTCTCGAGCGACTTGCTCTACACGCTCGACGACATCGTCGACCGTATCGCGGACTCGGACGCAGCAGATCCGTCGCATCGTGTGGCGCCCCTCGACCGCGGCGATGAGCGAGGCGCCGCGGAACGTGCGATTGAGATTCCCGAGGTCGCGGGGGCGTCACGTACCGAACAGCTCATGGACATCGACTTCGCCGACCTTGATCCGCACGACGCCGAAGCCGTCGCGCAACTCCTCGCAAGACTGCGCTGGTCCCCGTCATCGGTGCGGTCGCGCAGGTGGCGGCCTGCGTCGATCGGTTCAACGCCAGACATGCGTCGGACGCTTCGATCGATGACCGGTCCCGCTGCAGACCTGGTCCCGCTCGCAATGCGCGAACGACGGTATCGACCACTGATCGGTCTCGCCGATATCTCGGGTTCGATGGAGCGCTATTCCGAGATGCTGCTGTATTTCGTCCACGGCGCCCAACAACGATTCGCCCGGGTCGAGTCGTTCGTCTTCGCCACGCGGTTGACGCGGATCACCCACCAGCTGCGGCACCGCAACCCGACCGAGGCACTCGGGCGCGTATCGGAATCGGTCCATGACTGGTCCGGCGGTACCCGGATCGGCGATGCGCTCGCAACGTTCAACCGACGATGGCTTCGGAGGGTCGGTTCCGGTGGCCCTGTCGTCTTGATCATCTCGGATGGTTGGGACACCGGTGAACCCGGCATCCTTTCGACCGAGATGGCACGGCTGCGGCGGAACGTGCACCAGGTCCTGTGGCTCAACCCGCTTGCTGGGCACATCGACTTCACGCCGGAGGCACGCGGGATGGCGGAGGCAGTTCCTCATGTGGATCGCCTACTTGCCGCCGGCACAGCGAGGAGTCTGCTCGACATCGTGAGGCTCCTCGAGGCCTCGCCCGAGCGCCGCCTCGCGGGGTAGACCGCTCCACACACGGGTTCGTCCAAGTAGTGTGCAGTCAGAAGAGAGGGAGCCGATATGCGTGACGTACTTGAAGTCCACGAACGATGGAAATCGGCGGGCAAGCGCGTGGCCGTGGCAACGGTCGTCGGCGTCAAGGGTTCTGCCCCACGGGGCGTCGGTGCCAAGATGTTGATCTCCTCCGACGGTGACATGGAAGGCTCCGTGTCAGGCGGTTGTGTCGAGAACGATGTTCGCGAGCATGCCGCCGCGGTGCTGGCGAGTGGTGAGCCGAAGCTCGTGACGTACGGGATCGCCGATGACGACGCCTTCGAGATCGGGCTCACATGCGGCGGAACGATCGAGGTCTTCATCGCCCCATGGTGAACGACGTCGTCGAAGCAGTAGCTGCGCTCCGAGACGAGGAGCGGCTCGGCGCCATGATCTCGGTCATCGACGGTCCTGACGTTGGTGGCTCCGTCGTGGTCGATTTCGAGCAAGGTTCGGTCACTGAGACACCTGCGTGGCTGACGGAAGATGTTCTCTCAGATGCCAACGACCTGATGGATCGCGAAGAGTCCCGAGCGCTTGTCTACGGCGACCGTCGGATCTTCATCGACGTCGTCGCACCATCCCCGGTGATGCTGATCTTCGGTGCCGGTCACATCGCACAGCCGCTGTCGCTCTTCGCCGGAGAACTCGGTTTCCGGGTCGTCGTCGCCGATGCGCGGGGGGCCTGGGCTACCGAGGAGCGATTCCCGCATGCCGATGAGCTCATCGTGGCATGGCCCGAAAAGGTCTTTGAGTCTGTCGCGCCGGATCGACGGACGTATGTCGTTCTCCTGAGTCACGACCTTCGATTCGAGGAACCTGTGTTCAGGGAGGTTCACCGAAAGCCGATCCGGTATCTCGGTGCAATGGGTTCACGACGTACGCATACGATGCGAGTGGAACGCCTCACCGCCGAAGGATGGACGGACGATGAGATCGCAGCGATTCATGGACCGATCGGTCTCGATCTGAAGGCGAAAGCGCCTGCCGAGACTGCTATTGCGATCCTCGCCGAGATCATCCAGGTGCGCTACGGGGCAGGGTCAGCGGTCCCGCTTCGAGGGACCGACATCGCCATCCACTGACTGGTAGGCCTTTGCGACCGTTTTCGTGGCTCTAGGATGTCCTCATGGAGATCAACGAACGCTTCACCGTCGACCAGCCCGTGCAGACGGTTTGGGACCTGTTCCTCGATGTGCCCGAGGTCGCCCTTTGCCTGCCCGGTGCCGAGATCACCGAAGACCACGGAGACGGCACATACTCGGGGAAGCTGTCCGTCAAGCTCGGTCCGATTTCGGCTTCGTTCGATGGCAAGGCCACCGTGACACCGAACGAATCCGACCACACGATGCTGATCGAGGGCAAGGGTGTCGACCGCAGTGGCGGGTCGCAGGGCCGAGTGACTGTCCGTGTGTCGCTGACCGAGGGAGCGGCGTCCAGCACGGATGTCTCGCTCGACTCTGACGTGATGCTCGCCGGCCCGATCGCGCAGTTCGGTCGAACGGGTCTGGTATCGGAAGTCTCGAAGCGGCTTCTTGACGACTTCAGCGAGTGCCTGCACGCCAAACTCCGCGCTGAGACGCCGGTCGAGGCATCCGAGATCCGTGCAGGTGAGGTGAAGGGACTCACGCTCGCGTTCGGATCGATGTGGGCGGCCATCGTGGGCTGGTTCAAGCGGTTGTTCTCCGGTCGGTCCTGACACGCAGCGGCGACAAAGACTGTTTTCGCGACCCGGATCGTCAGGACGGTTCCCTCGGCACCCTGTGACCGCGTTGTCTATATTTGAACGGAGACCCGTGCTCCGCCGACCGGGTCGTGCCGTATCGGAATGGAGGACCTGCCTTGGAAGTCAGTATCACCGTCAACGGAGTCACGACTCGAAGTCAGGTCGAGCCACGAACGCTCTTGGTTCATCACCTCAGGGAAAACCTCGGATTGACGGGGACGCATGTGGGATGCGATACGGGCTACTGCGGAGCATGCACCGTCATCGTCGACGGACGGTCGGTCAAGTCATGCACGATGTTCGCCGTGCAGGCAGATGGGACGGAGGTTCGCACCGTCGAGGGTCTGGCGGATGGGTCGGACATGCATCCGGTGCAAGAGGGCTTCTGGGAATGCCACGGTTTGCAATGCGGCTTCTGTACGCCGGGGATGATCATGTCGTCCGTCGCTCTGTTGGAGTCCAATGACAATCCATCCGAGGAGGACATCCGGCACGGGATCGAAGGCAATCTCTGTCGGTGTACCGGGTACCACAACATCGTTCGATCGGTCCAATTCGCCGGGGCAAGGATGCGCGGTGAATCGCCGACGGTCGGCGTGACTGCGGAGGTGGAACAGTGAGCACCACGAGTGTGATGGGCGGCATCGTCCGCCGCAAGGAAGATCCGTCCCTCGTCCGCGGGAAGGGCGTGTACGTCGACGACCACAAGGTCCCCGGTGAGCTCGCCGCGGTCTTCGTACGGAGCCCGTTCGCGGCAGCGAAGATCGGAGAGATCGATACAAGCGCTGCCGAGGCCCTCGAGGGTGTCCGGGCCGTGTATACCGCACAAGATGTCAGGCATCTCGGACCCAACCCTGCACAGGTCGCAGTCGGTGCTCTCCGTCCGCTGCTTGCCGATGGCGAGGTCAAGCATGTAGGCGAGGCCGTGGCGATGGTCGTTGCTGACAACCGCTACATCGCGCAAGACGGTGCCGATTTGGTGTTCGTCGACTACGACCCGGGACCAGCGGTCGTGGACCTCAAGGAGGCATTCGCCGACGCAGTCAAGGTGCATGCCGACACCTCGAACGTCCTGCTGACCTGGAACGGGAACGCATGGTGGGAAGGCGTGATCGACCTTCCGGACCCGTCGCCGGGGATTCAGGAAGCAAAGGAGCGCGATGACACCATCTCCGTCAGTCTCGAGATGGTCAACCAGCGATTGATCCCGACCGCCATCGAGCCGCGCGCGGTCCTCGCGCAGTGGCAGGACGGGTACGGGAGCATCGAGCTGTGGTCCTCGAGCCAGATTCCGCATGCTGTCGCCGGAGCCATCGGCATGACGTTCGGTGTGCCGTCGAACAAGGTGCGTGTGGTCGCCCCCGAGGTCGGTGGCGGGTTCGGTCTGAAGTTGAACGTGTATCCCGATGAGATTCTCACCGTCTTTGCATCACAACAGCTCGGACGGCCGGTGCGGTGGACCGAGACCAGACGGGAAGCGGCGTTCTCGTCGATCCAAGGGCGAGGATGGGTCGGAACAGCGACGATCACGGGGACCCGGGATGGGAAGATCCTCGGCTATGAGCTCGAGGCCATCTGTGACATGGGTGCGTACACGCACAACTTCACCGTTGCGATCCCGTTGCTTGGGCTCTTCGTTGCGTCAGGTCAGTACGACATCCCGACTTCGTACAAACTGCACTGTGTCGTCACCAACACGATGACGACCGACGCATACCGTGGTGCCGGTAGGCCAGAAGCTGCGTACTACCTGGAGCGAATCGTTGACCACTTCGCCCGCACGATCGGCATGGATCCCGCCGACGTCCGCAAAGCCAACTTCCATCCACCCGAGGCGTTCCCTGTGCAGACAGCCGTCGGACTGACGATGGACAGCGGGAATTATGCGGAGAACCTCGACGCATTGCTCGACCGTGTCGGGTACGCCGATCTCAAAGCTAAGCGGGATGCGGCCCGTGCCGAGGGTCGCCTGCTCGGGATCGGACTCAGCACGTATGTCGAGGTGTGTGGCTTCGGTCCATCGGCGCTCGCCGGTACGGGATTCTCATGGGCGGGATACGGGCTACCGACCTCGTTCAGCGGATCGGGCGTCGTTCGTGTCCAACCCGACGGGACGTGCACTGTGACCATCGGGACGGGTCCGAGCGGTCAGGGACACGAGACCACGTGGGCACAGATCGTCTCCGACGGTCTCGGCATTGCGATGGAGAACATCGAGGTCCAACACGGCGATTCACTCGATTCGCCGATGGGCGTCGGCACGTTCGGATCCCGCTCCCTCGCCGTCGACGGTACCGCCACGTTCGAGGCAACTGCACGGGTGAAAGCGAAAGCCGCCCAGATAGCAGGGCACCTTCTCGAGGCAGCGCCTGACGACATCCAGTTCGCCGACGGCGGCGCGCATGTTGCGGGCAGCCCGGACAGATCGGTCACCTGGGCAGACATCGCGGGCTCGGCGTACCAGCCACACACCCTGCCTGAGGGCGTCGAGGGAGGACTCGAATCATCGGTCGTGTTCTCGCCTCCAAACGCGACGTGGCCGTTCGGTAGTCATCTCGCAATGGTTGAAGTCGATCCCGAAACAGGAGATGTCAAGATCCTCGACTACTGGGCGACGGATGACTGTGGCAACGTCGTCAACCCGATGATCGTCGATGGTCAGGTCCACGGTGGCATCGCTCAGGGCGTCGCCCAGGCACTGTTCGAGGAGGCCATCTATGACGCCGATGGAAATCTCCTGACGGGATCGCTCATCGACTACCCGCTGCCAGCGGCCGAGAACCTGCCGATGTTCTCTCTCGATCGGACGGTGACCCCCACCGATGTGAACCCGCTCGGTGTCAAGGGGATCGGCGAGGCGGGCACGATCGGGTCGGCCCAGACGATCGTGAACGCAGTCATTGATGCCGTAGCCCATCTCGGCGTCGAGCACATCGAGATGCCGCTCCGACCCAAACGGGTCTGGCAGGCGATACAGGATGCGAGGGGATAGCCATGTACCCACCGAATTTCGACTACATCGCACCGACGTCGCTTGATGAAGCCGTCAATGCCCTCGCTGGTGCCGACAACGCAAAGATCCTCAGCGGTGGCATGTCCTTGATTCCGTTGATGAAGGTTCGACTGGTCCGACCGACGACCGTTGTCGACATATCGAGAGTCCCCGGACTCGACTCGATCGACGACAACGGTGACCACATTGCAATAGGGGCGATGGTTCGCACCGCTGCAACCGCTGCGAGTCCGCTTGTTGCCGAGCACGCGAAGGCACTCGCCGAGGCGGCAGCGGCGACGGCGGACGTCCAGGTGAGGAACCAGGGCACGACGTGCGGATCGATTGCCCACGCAGACCTCGCAGCCGATCAGACCGCTGCGGTCCTTGCGTTGGGCGCAACGATGGTTGCCGAGTCCGTCCGGGGTCGTAGAGAGATCGCCGCACGCGACTTCTTCGTCGACACGCTGACGTCCGCTCTCGAACCCGACGAGATCCTCACAGGCATCGTGATCCCCAAGTCAGGGAGGTCGGTCTATCGCAAGCTCGGACGACGCGGAGGGACTTCGGACTACCCGATTGCCGCAGCGGCAGTGTGGGTGGACGCAGACAACGGGACCATCGCTGATGCGAGGATTGCGATCACGGGAGTGGGCTCCAAACCATATCTCGCTGACGCTGCAGCCCAAGCTGTGGTGGGAACCGATGGTTCAGCGACCGCCGTCGCAGAGGCTGCCCGACACGCAACCGACGGCATCGTGGTTCTGGAGGATCTGTATGGCACCGTGGACTACCGCACACACCTTGCACAGGTCTATGTGAAGCGCGCTCTCGAGGACGTACTCGCATAACCGATTCGTCAGCTGGAAGCAGCGGGCTCCGGTTCGGAGCCGTCGTCTTGGGTGCCGGCGCTTCCTCTCGCATGGGTCGTTCGAAGTTGACGATGCCGTATGGCGAATCGACCGTGATCGCGCAGGTCATCGCGAACCTCGACTCCGCGCCGATAGACGAGATCGTCGTCGTGACGGGGCATCACGCCGACGACGTCGAATCGCAGGTCAGTGGGAGGGCAACGATCGTGAGGAATCCGGACCCCGATCGTGGCAACGTGTCATCGCTCCGTTGCGGATTCGAGGCGCTCAGCACCGGCTGTGACGGAGTGGTCGTTGCGCTTGGCGACATGCCCGGTGTGGAACCAGCAGCGATCGGTCAGTTGGTGGAGAGATTTGTCCCCGGCATCCAAGCCGTCGTCCCGAGATACACCGACGGCATCGGTCATCCGGTGGTTGTATCGCCCGGACTCATCGAGACTCTTGACGACACGGACCGCCAGCCGCTGTGGTCTGCCATCGCGAACCTCGCGTCCGCCCACAAGCACGAAGTGCCGATCAGACATCCCAAACCGATCGATATCAACACGCCTGACGACCATCGCGAGGCCATCGCTCGGTCAAGCCCGGAGTCGTAGCGCGCCGAAGGGATTGTGACGACCGAAGTCCGGTTGGACTCGGTCAGTTCATCGCTTTCGTGATGTCAGCGATGGCGGCCCTGGCGATCTCGGGATCGACGAGCGGGTAGCGGTCGGATGCCCACACCTCGGATCCGTCGGGGAGGTGAGCGCGGTGTTTGGTCCCCTTGATCATGTCATTGACGAGGGGACTGCCTGCGTCCCGGTGTGGTGCGAGGTGGACGTGGAGATGGTCGACGTTGTCGCCGAACACATACACGTACACGAGGTCTGCACCGGCGGCTGACTTGATCGCCGATGATGCCTTGGCGAGTGTCGTTCCGAATGACGATGCTTCCGGTCCGCTCAGTTGCGTGATGTCAGTGATGTGGCGCTTCGGTTCGAGATACGAGAACCCGGCGACCTCGGTCACCTTCGCCGTGGTGAGCCGCCAAAGGTTGTCCGACCACACCTCGGTCCGCATCAGAGCGTCGTCCATCGCTGGACCCGCACACAGGGCACAATCTTCTGCCGACATACGATGAACCTACACTCTCGCCGATGATCTCGCGGGTTTCAGACCACATTCAAGCAAACGGTCCGATGACTTTCGACGACTTCATGGAGATGTGCCTCTACGACCCGGACCATGGATTCTTCAGCGCCGGTGCCATCCGACCCGGTCAAACCGGCGATTTTGTAACGTCACCCGAGGTCAGCTCGTCCTTCGGAACGCTCCTCGGACGCTGGGTCGTTGACTCACTGCCCGAACGGGACCCTGCCGGATGGGCCGTCGTCGAGATCGGGGCAGGCTCGGGGAGCCTCATCCGTCACATCAGTGAACTGGTTCCAGAGTCGGTGCCGCGATTCGCGGTGGAGCGATCCGAGGCGGCTCGTTCGATGATCGACGAGACGATTGCCGATGTCGCCGCCGTCGAGGATCTCACGAGCATCAACGCAAGCCACGTCGCCGTGGTGCTCAACGAGGTGCTCGACAACGTGCCTGCCGCGGTGGTTCGTCGGACGGCGGACGGATGGACCGAAGTGACCGTCGATGTCGAGAACGATCGGCTTGTCCTCGTCGAAGCCTCCCCACGCAGCGAGGTGGCCGCGTGGGCCGACGAGCACCTCGGCGCGATTCCGGTGGGTGGACTGGCGACGGTACAGATGCGGGCCGGTGACCTGATCGACGCGATCCTGTCGCGCCACGACGGCGTCGCCGTCTGTGTCATCGACTACGGCGGCACGACTGCAGATCTTTCCGCGCGGTCCTCCAAGGACATCGTCCGAACGTATCGGCACCAACGAACAGGATATGACTACCTCCGTCACCCCTTCGAGACGGACATCACCGTCGACGTCAACACCGATGCTCTTACAGCCGTGGCTCGACGCCACGGTGCGGACGTGCGGTCGTTGTCGCAGCGAGAGCTGCTCATCGAGCTCGGCGCGCACGACATCATCGACACGCTTCGGAGCGAAGAGCTTCGTCTGGCTACCGCCGGCGACGTGATGGGCCAGCTACAAGCTCGATCCGAGGCTGTTGGCGTTAGGGCGTTGCTCGACAGGGCTGGCTTCGGGAGCTTCCGAGTTGTCATCGTGACCAGGGAACCTCGCACCGAGGCTCCAGCGTCGTAGTCTTGAGTCCATCGGGGAGGGGTATGAGGAACGTGTTGGGGATAGCCGCAGTTGCAGTGCTGGTCTTGGCGGCGTGTGCGTCCAACGACGAAGGGGCAACCCAGCCCGACGGTTCATCGCCAAGCGAGCAGACCTTGCCGACGGTGCCGCCCGGAGACGCCACAACGTCGGTTCCCGACGATCCGAGAACAGAACCGGGTGATCCTGCACCTCCGTCCGACGGCACCTCAGACGATCTCCCTCGGAGCAGCGAGATCGACGACATGGTCGACGCTGCCGTCGCGGACCTCGCGCACCGGCTGTCCGTGGACGGTCATGCGATCACGATCGTTTCGGTCGAATCGGTCACGTGGCCGAACGGTGCGATGGGGT
>CAYTWC010000056.1:0-9440 GCA_964441975.1 uncultured Acidimicrobiaceae bacterium
ATTGCGACGTTGCCGATGAGAATCGCGGCGGCGAACACCGCAGCGAACGCCCGGCGCAGACTGTTGTACTTGGGGTTGGCAGAGCCGAGGCTCTGGAACAGGCTCCACCCGCCGTGGTAGATGTGGAACGCGAGTGCGACGTTGGCCACGACGTACAGGAGTGCCACCGGCCATTGCGAGAGGCTCGCGATCATGTTGTCGTAGACGTTCCCGTGGTGGAAGTCCGGGTTTGCCCAACCGAAAGTCAGATCGGCGAGGTGGTAGAGGAGGAACAGCAGGATGATGATGCCACCGAACCGCATGGTGCGGGACGCATAGTTCGATGCCGCCCAGTCGCGCTTGGCCTGGTATCGGGGCTTCCCCTTTGCGTCCTGGTTTCGCTTCGTGAGAACCGCTGCCGCGTAGATGTGGAGGATGAACACTGCCGCGAGCCCGAGTCGCAGAACGGTGAGGAGGAAGCCGACCGGCATGAGATGCCCACCGAGATGCCAGAGCGCCTCCGAGTACAGGTCGATGTAATACGCCCCGGAAGGGTCCGTTCCCGTGAAGATCTTGAGGTTCCCGAACATGTGGGCTGCGACATACAGGAGGAGCCCGATGCCCGTGAGAGCCATGATCCACTTGAGTCCGATTGAACTACTGAAGAAGCCGCCGAGCCACTGTCGCCACCCGGTCCTCTCATGAACCGCCGGCCGCTGTTTTGTGGTCACGAAACTGCTTCCTCTATCGCGTATGGACTACTCAAACAGATTATCGCGGGGATGGAGCGACAAACAGGAATCGAGTCACCGCGGTCCGCGGCACGAACCCGAGAACCGAGGATTCGAACGCAGGCGCTGTTCACCGGGAACGCAGCGAATTTGGGGGTTTTCCCAAAATTGGGTTTGACTTGCGCGCGCGGGGTTGTTTGAATCACAGTATTGTAATTACAGACGTGGGAGCCGGTGTGTTTGCTGACCTGATCGAGGCGCTCAAAACAGAGGGATTGGACATGTCCTGGCAGGACTTCGCAAACTGCCGCGGCGCCGATCCTGATCTGTTCTTCCCCGAGCGCGGAGCATCCACTCGCACGGCGAAGGGAATCTGCCGGGAGTGCTCCGTCCAGGCCGAATGCCTCGAGTTCGCCATCGTGTCCTCCGAGAAGTTCGGGATCTGGGGAGCCATGTCCGAACGGGAGCGCCGCAAGATCCGACGCGAACGACAGATCGCTGCCCGACAGCGCCAAGCGGGCTGACGCTCAGCATCTGAATCCCGGTCGCTCGGGCCGCGATTCGAACCAAGTTTCTCGGTACATCCGACCGGTACTATTCCGTCAAGCCGTAAAGGAGTCATCCGTTGTTCTTGATAATCATTCTCGCCGTCGCAGCGGTAGGCGTCGTGATCGCGATCGTGGTCGGTCTCATGAACGCGTCCAAGAAGCACGATGCCGACGCTCACGCTTCCGGAGCGGCCCAAGAGCGGAGGCTTGCGGTAGGACCCGGGCCGGCGGTTGCGTCCTTTCACGTCGTCGGCGACACGGCGATCACCGAGTTCAAGGCACCTCTCGGTACCGCCGAACCAGGGCAGCACCTGATCGATCTTCTGTCGCTTGCTGCCGTGGAGTTCCTTCACGCCAAACAACGCGAAGGACTGCCCCTTTCCGATGTGGCCAAGATCGACGTTCGAGCGATGCGGGGTTCCGAACCCGAGTCGGTTGCCGTGATCGAGCTTCCCGAGAAGGGTGAACTCCCGACCGTCTCGAGCATGGGCACCGTCGCCGAGCCGGCGGTCGATCCTCTCGGCGAGATGGCGAAGGTGGTGGCCGACACGTCGGTCGTGGCGACGCCGACAACGACGGGCGAGCTCCCTGCGGTCTCTTCCTTCATCCAGTTCGGCGGACCCACAGAGGCTTCGTTGCGGGCGATGGGCGTCGATACCTCGGATCTCACACTGCACGATCTCGTCGTCGGCTTGTTCAACGTGAGCGCGTACGAGGTGCTGCCGCGACGGGAGGGAACCCCCGAGGTTGCGGGTGCCGAGGCGCTGCGTCTGATCCGAGCAGGGAAGTCGACGACCGTCGTGATCCTGCCGCACGCCGCAGGTGACTATCCCGAAGTCGGTGACAAGGTGTTCACGGAGCTCTCGCTTCTCGCCGGTCAGGTCCAAGGCGATGACGTGCTGTTCATCTCGGACAAGTTCGGACCGTATTCGATGTACGAGCGCGAGCGCCGCGACAAGCGGATCCTGTTCGTCACCCGCGAACGGCTTCAGGCATTCGTTGACAGCTTCGGTCTGGGATGACGGCGCAAATGGCCCGAGTCGGTAGACTCGGAACCTGAAAGGAGCCGATATCGGATTTCTACGAAACATCGGTGGCCCCGAGATCATCCTGATCCTTGTGGTGGTCCTGCTCCTGTTTGGCGCTGCGAAGCTGCCACAGCTTGCACGTTCGATTGGTGCGTCGGCCAAGGAGTTCCGCAAAGGCGTCGAGGAAGGCGTCGATGAGGACGCTCTCGAAGGCAGCGACGTCGATGAGTCGGACACCAACGTCTAGCACTCGTCGACCGCCGACAAGAACCCGGAACTGATCTGAACCTCCCGACGTTATGTCGGTGGATGGGGACCATGGCGGACAACTCGACCCTCACCTGGGAAGATGTCGCACAGCGGTACGGTCGGAAGATCTACACGTTTGCGTATCGACTCACGGGCAATCCTGACGATGCAGCAGATCTCGTCCAGGAAGTTCTTCTCCGCGTCCGAAAGGGCTTGTCGTCGTACTCGCCGGGTTCGTTCGAGGGTTGGCTCTGGAGGATCACGCGAAACGCGTTCCTCGACGGTGTCCGGAAGAAGAAGCGTCGACCCACACAGCCGTTGCCCGAGGGTGACACCTTTGCGCTCGGCGCCAGCCCCTCTCCCGACGAAGTCCTCGCGGCGGTCCGCCTGAGCGACGATGTCCAGGGTGCACTCCTCAAACTTCCCTACGACTTTCGCGAGGCGGTCGTGTTGTGTGACGTAGTCGGCCTCACGTACGAGGAGATCGCCGATGCGACCGACGCCCCTGTCGGAACGGTTCGGTCACGAATCCATCGCGGCAGGTCGATGTTGAGGGGGCTTCTGACATGGCCCGTGTAGACGAGAACCTGTCCATCCTCCTGTCGAGCTACCTCGACGGTGAACTCACGCGCGAGGAATTGACCGTGGTCGTCGACGCTCTCGAGTCCGACCTCGATGCCATTGCTGAGTTTCGCGAGCTTCAGGCGACGAGGCGGGCGATCAGGCTGATGCCCATCCTCAATCCGCCGCTCGAACTGATGCCAGGAGGACATCTCGGGGAACAACTGTCGGCGTACCTCGACGGCGAGTTGATCACCGCGGAGTTGCCAGCTGTCACTACCCATCTCGAAACGTGTGCAGACTGCCGCAGGGAACTCGGGGATCTCGACCGGGCTCGGACCGCCATCCGGGCCCTCCCCGGTGTCGAACCACCAGAGTTCCTGACCCCCCGGATCGAGGATGAGCGGCACAAGGTGTCGCGTGGTCGACGACGAGGATTCAGGACGGCGGTCGCAGTCGCCGCCGGCGCCGCAGCCGTGTCGCTTGCGTTCGCTGCGGCACCTCGTGGGAGCGACGACCCTCCGGCGGCTGTTTCCATCGTCGATCTCGGATCGAGGCACGACGCGAGAGCTTCGACCGGCGTCGAGATCGGACTTCCATGAACACGCTGCGTCGCGTCGCAGCGGTGGCAGGAACCGCGGCGGTCATCGTCGGGCTGGTACCGGCGGGTGCGCTCGCCGACGACCTCACGGACATCCTCGCACGGGCCAACGGAGCGACGTACTCAGCCAATCGGCTCGTCGTATCCGCATGGGGAGGGAACACGGCGATTGTTCGTTCGTTCGTCGAGCACGCGAACGGATCCGAGATCGTTCGCGTCGACGAATCGTGGTCGTTCGTTGGCAACGGTCGCGCAGCGACGATGGGGGAGACACCCGCCGGTGTGGCTTTCGTCACCCACGCTGCGCCGATCACCACGGATCGGTATTCGATCGGTGAGACGGAGCAGGTCACGCACATGCACCGCAACTGCACGGCAGTGTCCGTCATGGAGGGTGACATCGAACGCGCCAACCTTGTCATCGACAACAACACAGGTGCCCCCCTCATCACCGAGATGCTGGCGGAAGACGGTTCCGTGTTTCGTCGGACGAGCCTGCAGGACTTCAAGGCATACCGGACGTATGCGTGGCCGACGGATAGGTCGAAAGCGACATACGAGATCGTGATGCCGTTGCAGTCCGAGTTGCTTCCGACCGAGGTCGCGGGGTACCGACTCGTCGACGTGTTCCCAGCTCCTGCGGATGCAGCCCAAGGCTTCTACAGCGATGGTCTGTTCACGTTCTCCCTGTTCGTGTTCGATCGGGACACCTCGGTGACGGGATTCGAAGAACCAACGACCCTCGTCACCGACACCGGCACCTACAACATGACGGCGACGGCTGACGACGTGCGGCTCAACTGGACCGGGTTCGACAATGAGTACGTCCTCGTGGGAGATCTGCCGCCGGATCATTCGATCGACGTCCTCGCCGAGCTCCCGGAACCCGATCTGCGATCAGCCTTCGCCCGCTGGTGGGCCAATCTGTTCGGGTAGGCGTTGCGCCTTCAGCGTTGAGCGACCGGACGAGCGTTGCGTCTTCGATGTCTGATCTACGATGTCTGATCTATCGTCCGATTTCCTGACGGGCGACGACCATCTTGTGGACTTCGTCAGGACCGTCGGCAAGGCGAAGAGTTCGCATGTTGGCCCACATCGACGCCAGCGGAGTGTCGTCGGTCACGCCCATGCCGCCGTGGACCTGGACCGCCTTGTCGATGACCCACAGCGCCGTGCTCGGAGCCACCACCTTGATTGCAGAAACGGCTTGTCTGGCGTTCTTGTTGCCTTCCGTGTCTATCAGCCATGCCGTGCGCATGACGAGGAGCCTCGCCTGGTCGATCCTGAGGCGTGATTCCGCGATCCAGTCCTGGACGACTCCCTGATCAGCGACCCGCTTGCCGAACGCCTCTCTCGACTTGGCACGCTCGACCATCAACTCGAGCGCTCGTTCAGCCTGTCCAATCGCACGCATGCAATGGTGGATTCGCCCGGGCCCGAGGCGTGCCTGGGCGATCATGTAGCCCTCGCCCGGTCCGGCGATGAGATTTGAGGCTGGCACGCGTACGTTGTCATAGATCACCTCCGCATGCCCACCCCGGTGCCGGTACCCGTAGACGGGGAGGTCGCGGACGATGGTGACGCCTTCGGTGTCGGTTGGCACGAGGATCATGGAATAGCGTTGTTTGGCAGGCGCTTCGGGGTTCGTGACGCCCATGACGATCGCGATCTTCGAGTCCTTCGAGTAGGCGCCCGATGAGAACCACTTGCGACCTGACACGATGTAGTCATCGCCATCGGGAGTGATCGTGGTCTCGAGGTTCCTCGGGTCTGATGAGGCAACGGCGGGTTCAGTCATCCCGAAGTTCGAACGGATCTCGCCGGCAAGGAGTGGCATCAGCCATCGCTCCTTCTGCTCGTCGGTTCCGAACATGTGGAGGACTTCCATGTTGCCGGTGTCCGGGGCGGCACAGTTCGTCGCCTCAGGAGCGAGTTCGATCACCTGTCCCATCATCTCGGCAAGCGGTGCGTAGTCGACGTTGGACAGGCCCGCGCCGTATTCGTCGTCGGGGAGGAACAGGTTCCACAGCCCTCGCGATTTCGCCTCCTTCTTGAGATCCGCCATCTCCGGTGGCGCCTCGACCGGATCGTCGCCCCACGCGTGCCGAGCCCGGATGGCGGTTTCGGCGGGTCGAACGTGTTCGTCCATGAAGGCGCGAAGTCGTTCCTGATAGTCGAGCGAGCGGGGCGAGTGTGAGAAGTCCATGGCCGCCAGCATAGGAGCCAAGAGGCAAGAGCCGAGAGGCAAGATCCAAGATCCAAGATCCAAGATCCAAGATCCAAGATCCAAAGTCCGAAGGGCTCCGGTCTGAGTACTGCTTACTCAGCAGCCGAAGGCTCGCTCAACGCTCAACGCTCAACACTTCACGCTCAACGCTCAACGCTCAACGCTCAACGCTCAACGGTCTTCGGGTGCCTCGTCGTAGTAGTCGAGTCGATCGAGGGGTTGGACCAACGCCGTGAGCATGTTCACCACATGGGCCGTGATGCGTTTCAGGAACCGGTAGTAGAGCGCCCGAGCGACGGCATCGGACGCGGGACCGGTCGAGTTGTACGCCGCCTTGATCCGTGCGTCGTACTCGCCGAGGAATCCGTCCGCCTTCCCGATCAGACGCTGCGCGTGGTCTGCGTCGCGAGCTTCGAAGACGTCGGCAGCATCGAGGATGAGCTGGGAAACGTAGTTGCTGTATCGGACAAGATCTTCGCGATCATCCGCGGCGTCGAAATCGGCACCGTACCGGACGAGATCGTAGATGTTCTTGGAATAGTCGCCGATTCGCTCGGCATCCTTGACGATCGATGCGTACTGGAGGACGAGGGGGAGATCCATCGATCGAATCGAGGCGGTGACCATCAGAGACCGACGGACATCACGCTGCGCCTCGTTGATCTCGCGATCGGTGGAACGCACTTCGCGCTTTGTCGCTTTGGACTTTCCGCCGCCGAACAGCGCATCGACGGAGGTATCGAAGACCTCGTGCCCATCGTGGAGCATCTGGACGAGGGTTTCTTGGACGCCCTCGAGACCCGAGTGCGTGTTCGATTTGAAGAATTCGAGAACCATTGGTTCCTCCTAGCTCAGTACCAAAATACCCGCGAACGGGACGACGATGAACACGACCACGGTGTACGCAACCGCGATCCACTTCCTGCGTACGGCGATGTCGGACAGTCTTTCGGCGAGGTCCACCGGGATGTACCGGATCCGCTTCCACGGATAGATGATCGTTATCCCGAGCACGTTGAAAAGGAGGTGGACGATTGCGATGCTCATCGCTGCGGACGAGTCGGTCGCGAGCGCTGCGATGAATGCGGTCACGGTTGTTCCGACGTTTGCACCCAGCGTGATGGGGTAGGCGTTTCGGACGAGCAGGAGACCCGACGCGACGAGTGGAACGATGATCGACGTCGTGATCGACGAGGATTGCACTCCTATCGTGACGATCACCCCGACGCCCATGCCGACGAGGCTCGACTTCTCGAGCGACGCGTTGACCGACCGTTCGATGCGGTCGGCGATCAGCGTCTTCATGTTCTTGGTGATGTAGGTGAGCGTGACGAAGATGATGCCGATGCCGACGAGGATCAGAGCGATATACAGGGTCGTCTCGTTCGATATGAGGGACTCGATGAGATCCTGGACGATGTCGGCCCCCCAGCCCACGGCCTCCTTGATCGGCGACTCGAATCGCGCATCCGAGCCACCCGGGAGGTGCTCGGCGAGCCACGTCGCGGTGTTCTGGAGAAATCCCGTGATGAGTTCGAGCGGGAGGAGAATCGCCACGGCGATGAGGTTGAAGAAGTCGTGCATGCTCGCGGCGGCGAGCGCCCGGCGGAAATCATCGGACTCTCGGGCATGCGCCATCGCCACGATCGTGTTCGTCACCGTGGTGCCGATGTTCGCTCCCATGATCATCGGCACCGCTGTTGCGATCGGGAGTTGACCCGTCCCGACGAGCGCCACGATGGTCGCTGTCGTCACAGACGACGACTGGACAAGCACCGTGGCCAGGATGCCGACGCACAGGGCGGCGATCGGGTTCGAGATGTTCGAGAAGAGGCCCCCCGCAGTGTCATCTCCGAGACCCTTCACCCCCGACTCCAGCAGTTTCACGCCCACGAGGAACAGGTACAACAGGCCGATGACCAGTGCGGTACGGAGCCACCGGTTCGCAAGGAACCCGGTCTCCGTGGTGAGTGGAGACTCGGCGGGCGGCAGCGGAGATTGTTCGTCGTGGCTCATGGCACAGTCCGTTTAGGGCTTCAAGCGGCCGGAGTGAAGGGATGGTAGAGCGGGATTCAGGTCCGGTGTCGGACAGGTGTCAGGTCATCACGCTGGGCCCGCCTCGGCGAGTGCTCGGAGTGCGGTGATGTAGTGGTCGGATTCGCGTCCGACGCCGAACTCCTGACTGGCGATCAGGTCGCGCACGATGCCGTCCTGGTCCACGACGAACGTCGTGCGGTTGGCGCATCCAAGCTTCTCGTTGAACACGCCGAACGCCATCGACGCTTCTCCATGGGGCCAGAAGTCACTGAGTACCGGATAGGTGATGCGGTTCTGGTCCGCCCACGCCTTGTTTGCGGCGACGGTGTCGCACGTGATCGCGACAACGCTCGCATCGAGTTCGTCGAACTCGTGGAGGCGATCACGGAGGTCGCAGACCTCGTTGCCGCAGACGCCTGTGAACGGGAAGGGGATGAAGACGAGCAGTGTGTTGCGACCGGTGATCGATTCGGACGTCACGAAGTTGCGATGCTGATCGCGCAATTCGAATGTCGGGACTGGCTGGCCGATGGCGGCAATGGTCATTGCGTCGCTCCGCTGTCGCTGGATCACACCGGAACGGTAGGAACCGCTCGGCCCCTACTCGTCGCCGAGTGCCGACTCGTCGAGCAGAACGCGAGCGTTCCATCCGATCGGGTCGGATAGCTCACTCAATGTCGGCATGTAGGTCGGGTCGTCCCAGACCTTGGCCAGCGACTCCTCACCCCATCGTTCGACAACCTCGTCACAGAACGAGGTCGCGTCCTTAGCCCGCCATCGCTCGAGGGACAGCCCAGCGAATTCTTGGAGGAACTGCTCGGATTTGTTCGGCTCGGTCCTTCGCCGGTTGAAAGCCTCTTCGATCCGTCCGATCCCCGGGAGCAACTCGGCGCCGGCCATCGCGACGACCCGGTCGGCGTACCCTTCGATGAAGGCGGTGAACGCCTGGATGTCGGCAAGCCGATCCGAGTCCGACGTCGCTTTGAGGAGACCTTGAGCATCCTCGTCCGCACCGAACATCCGTTGCATCTCCTCTGGATCCTGCATAGCGGAGAGTTTGCCCATGAGGTCGGACATGTCGAACTCGACGGTCTCGTAGAACGCTTCGACCAGACCGAGGAATCGACCACGGATCCACTCGACTGCCATGATCCTGTGAAACGTGACCTCGTGGAGTGCGCCCCAGAGCCGTACCTGTCGGTGGTCGATGCCATGATCGATCGCAAAGTCATCCAGGTTCGGAACGATGACGTATGGACGGTCGTGATCCATCGCTGGGATGCCGGTATCGAACTGGCCCAGGGCGCGGTGCGACATGAAACCGACCATGGTGCCGGCCTGCACGCCGAGGAGTGCGGGACCCAGCGGCGCCAGCATCGAACTCATCGAACCCATGGCACCGAATTCGGGCATGTCAGGGAGGTTCTCGGAATTCGTCAGTCCGGACATCTTCTCGCTCAGCGGTTCGACGAGCACACG
>CAYTWC010000057.1:0-9355 GCA_964441975.1 uncultured Acidimicrobiaceae bacterium
TGCCGATGATCACGTTCTCCTTCAGACCACGCATGTAGTCCGACTTCGAGTTCAACGACGCTTCGGTGAGCACCCGGGTCGTCTCCTGGAAGGAGGCGGCCGACAGCCACGAATCGGTCGCAAGCGACGCCTTCGTGATCCCCATCAGCTCGGGACGACCCTCGGCGGGTTGCTTGCCGTCCTCCACCAGCTCCCGGTTGGTATCGCGGAACTCCTGGGTGTCGACCAATTCGGCCGGCAGCCACGGTCCGTCGCCGGGGTTGACGATGCGAACACGACGCAGCATCTGGCGGACGATCAGTTCGATGTGCTTGTCGTGGATGTCCACACCCTGGGAGCGGTACACCTCTTGTACCTGCTCGACGAGGTATCGCTGGCATGCTCGCACACCCTGGATGTTCAGAACTTCCTTGGGGTCGAGCGGCCCTTCGGTGAGCTGCGTCCCCGGATCGATCACGTCGCCCTCGTGCACCTTGAGGCGGGCACGGACTGGCAGTGGGTAGGAAGTCTCTTCGTCACCGTCGACGATCACGATCAAGCGGTTGCCCGAATCGGGGTCCTCATCGATACGGACGGCACCACCGACCTCGGCAAGGATTGCGACACCCTTCGGAGTTCGCGCCTCGAAGAGCTCGGTGACACGCGGCAAACCGTGGGTGATGTCCTCACCGGCGATACCGCCCGTGTGGAACGTCCGCATCGTCAGCTGCGTGCCCGGCTCACCGATCGACTGGGCGGCCATGATTCCCACAGCGGTGCCCGGTTCGACCATTGCGCCGGTGGCGAGGTCGATACCGTATGACGTCTGGGAGATTCCGTGACGGCTTTCGTCGGTGAGTGGGCTACGCACCCGCACTTCGGTCACCTGATCGAGAGCAGCGAGTCCGTTGACAGCCTCACGGTCGAGTACAAAACCCTTCTTGAGCTTGCGCCCGTCGGGTAGTTCGACGACGGTGCGTCCATCCTTGACATCGTCAGCGAGGACCCGTCCGAAGATCCTGTCACGCAGATGCTTGACAAGCGAACCGTCGGCCGCGCGGGTCTTGATGACGAGACCCGGGTCTTCCGTCTCTTCCTGGTGGATGATGATCTCCTGCGAAACGTCGACCAGACGACGGGTGAGGTATCCCGAGTCAGCAGTACGCAGCGCGGTATCGGCAAGACCCTTGCGAGCTCCGTGTGTCGAGATGAAGTACTCGAGAACCGTGAGCCCCTCGCGGAAGTTCGCGCGGATCGGCTGGGGAATGATGTCACCCTTGGGATTTGCCACCAATCCACGCATGCCTGCGATCTGGCGGAGCTGCATGATGTTGCCGCGAGCGCCCGACCGAACCATCATGTCCATCGGGTTGAACGGATCCTCCTCGAGCGTCTCTTGCATCGCGTCCTTGACTTCGTCGGTCGCAACGGTCCAGATCTCGATCAGCTCCGAACGACGTTCGTCGTCGGTGATGATCCCCTTCTGGTACTGGGATTCGACCTTCGCAGCCTGGTCCTCGAACTTGGAGAGGATCTGCTTCTTCTCCGGCGGGGTCTTGACGTCCTGGAGCCCGATCGTGAGACCGGCCCTCGTCGCGTAGTGGAACCCGAGTTCCTTGATGTTGTCGAGTGTGTTCGCCACATCCGGCTTGTCGTAGGTGTGGATCACCTCTTCGACGATGGTCCGGATATCCCCCTTGCGGAGCACGGCGTTCAGGAATGGGAACCCCTTCGGGAAGGCCGTATTGACGAGTGCACGACCGAAGGTCGTTTCCGTGAGCACATCCCCATCGACCGGTTCGTCGTTGATGAGGTGCTTGAGCAACGGCTTCAGCTCGGCGTGGAGTTCCGGGTCGCCGGCAAGGTCGCCGACGCGGATCTTGATGGGAGCGTGCAGCGAGAGGTCACCCGTTTCGTATGCCATCTGGGCTTCATCGACGGACGAGAAGGCGCGTCCTGCACCCTTCGCATCCTCGACGAACGCTGACAGGTAGTACATGCCGATGATCATGTCCTGTGAAGGAGTCACGATCGGCCGACCATCTGCAGGACGCAGCACGTTGTTCGACGAGAGCATCAGGATCCGCGCCTCGGCCTGCGCCTCGGCAGACAGCGGCAGATGCACTGCCATCTGGTCCCCGTCGAAGTCGGCGTTGAACGCCTCACACACGAGCGGATGCAGCTGGATCGCCTTGCCCTCGATGATCACCGGCTCGAAAGCCTGGATACCGAGACGGTGCAGTGTCGGTGCGCGGTTGAGGAGCACCGGGTGCTCCTGGATGACATCGGCGAGGACGTCCCACACCTGGGGTCGACGCCGTTCAACCATCCGCTTTGCTGCCTTGATGTTCTGCGCAATGTCGAGATCGACGAGTCGCTTCATCACGAACGGCTTGAAGAGCTCGAGAGCCATGATCTTGGGCAGCCCACATTGGTGCAGCCGCAACTGCGGTCCGACCACGATGACGGAGCGACCCGAATAGTCGACGCGCTTTCCGAGCAGGTTCTGCCGGAAGCGGCCCTGCTTGCCCTTCAGCATGTCGGACAACGACTTCAATGGCCGGGATCCGGGGCCCGTGACGGCGCGACCGCGACGGCCGTTGTCGAACAGCGCGTCGACCGCCTCCTGCAGCATCCGCTTCTCGTTGTTGACGATGATCTCGGGAGCTCCGAGGTCGATGAGTCGCTTGAGGCGGTTGTTCCGGTTGATGACCCTTCGGTACAGGTCGTTCATGTCGGACGTTGCGAAACGGCCGCCGTCAAGCTGAACCATCGGACGAAGGTCCGGTGGAATGACAGGAATCGCTTCGAGGATCATGCCCTGAGGATCGTTCTTCCCGTCAGCGAACGGCTGGACGACCTTGAGCCGCTTCATCGCACGCTGGCGACGCTGCTGGGACTTGGCCTCGAGGTCGAGCCGAAGACTTTCGATCTCCTCGTTGAGATCCATGCGGGCGATGAGATCCTTGACGAACTCTGCACCCATCCCACCGACGTAATAGTCGCCGTAGCGGTCGATGATCTCACGCCACAGTTGCTCGGACTCGATGAGATCACGCGGCTTCATGGTCTTGAAGCTGTCGAATGCCTCGTCAAGGAGTTCGACCTCGACCGTCGATCGATCCTGGCGATCCTTGATCTCGCGGTCGACTTCCTTCTTACGAGCGCTGATCTCGTTCGGCTTGGCTCCCGCGTCTTCCATCTGGGCGAGCTCACCCTCGAGGCGTTCGAGCCTGGCTTCCTGCCATTCCTCGAACTCCTCAGTGATCAGGATCCGCTCGTGCCTGGCGGCTTCCTCAAGATCCGGGAGATCCTTGGTGCGCTTCTCGACGTCGACGTACGTGACCAAGTACGCGGCGAAGTAGATGACCTTCTCGAGGTCCTTCGGAGACATGTCCAGCAGGTAGCCGAGACGTGAAGGAACGCCCTTGAAGAACCAAATGTGCGTCACCGGTGCGGCAAGCTCGATGTGCCCCATGCGCTCACGGCGGACTTTCGCCCGCGTGACCTCGACGCCACACCGCTCACAGATCACACCACGGAATCGCACGCGCTTGTACTTCCCGCAGTAGCACTCCCAGTCCCTGGTGGGACCGAAGATGCGCTCATCGAACAGACCGTCCTTTTCAGGCTTCAGCGTTCGATAGTTGATCGTTTCGGGCTTCTTGACCTCGCCGAAGGACCAGGATCGGATCTGATCCGAGGACGCGAGGCCGATTCTCAGTTCGTCAAATACTTGTGCCACGTAGTGCTCCCGCTCTCAAATCTTCTAGACCGTTTCCATGTCTGGTCGTTCGGGTCGTGAGATGTCGATTCCGAGCGACTGAGCCGTCCGGAAGACATCGTCTTCAAGGTCTTTCAGTTCGACTTCCTCACCCGCAGAGAGCATCTCGACGTTGAGGCAGAGTGACTGCATCTCCTTGACGAGCACCTTGAACGACTCAGGGATGCCAGGCTCGGGGATGTTCTCGCCCTTGACGATCGCTTCGTAGACCTTGACCCGGCCACGGACATCGTCGGACTTGATCGTGAGCAACTCCTGGAGTGCGTAGGCAGCGCCGTATGCCTCGAGAGCCCAGACCTCCATCTCACCGAATCGCTGACCACCGAATTGCGCCTTTCCGCCGAGCGGCTGCTGCGTGATCATCGAGTACGGGCCGGTTGACCGGGCGTGGATCTTGTGATCGACGAGGTGAACCAACTTGAGGATGTACATGTAGCCGACGGTGATCGGTGAATCGAACGGAAGTCCGCTGCGTCCGTCGTACAACTGGCCCTTGCCGTCAGGGTTGATCAGCTGGACGCCGTCGCGGTTCGCCTTCGATTGCGAGAGCACCTTGAGGACCTCGTCCTCATGGGCGCCATCGAACACCGGTGTCGCCACGCGAGTCCATGGCTCGGCACCAACCGCTGCAGGGCTCTCCATGTCGTCGAACGGTTCCCATCCGGTAGCCGCGGCCCAACCGAGGTGCGTTTCGAGCACCTGACCGAGATTCATCCGTGAAGGCACGCCGAGCGGAGACAAGATGATGTCAACAGGGGTCCCGTCCTCGAAGAACGGCATGTCCTCTTCTGGGAGGATCTTTGCGATGACGCCCTTGTTCCCATGGCGACCGGCGAGCTTGTCACCAGCAGAGATCTTTCGCTGCTTCGCAACGTACACCCGGACGAGTTCGTTCATGCCCGGAGGAAGGTCGTAGCCGTCCTCACGGCTGAACTCCTTGACCGCAATGGCCTTTCCGGACTCACCGTGTGGCACCTTCAGCGAGACATCGCGGACTTCGCGCGCCTTCTCACCGAAGATCGCACGGAGGAGTCGTTCCTCCGGCGTCAGTTCGGTCTCGCCCTTCGGCGTGACCTTGCCGACGAGGTAGTCACCAGGCCCGACCTCGGCACCGATGCGGATGATGCCGCGATCGTCGAGGTCCATGAGAACCTCCTCTGCCACGTTCGGGATGTCGCGAGTGATCTCTTCGGCACCGAGTTTGGTGTCCCGTGCTTCGATCTCGTGCTCTTCGATGTGGATCGAGGAAAGGATGTCCTCTTTGACGAGGCGCTCTGAGATGACGATTGCATCCTCGAAGTTGTGACCTTCCCATGGCATGAACGCGACCATCAGGTTGCGCCCGAGCGCAAGCTCACCGCCGTCGGTCGATGCACCGTCTGCGAGCGGCTGCCCTTCCTTGACCTTGTCGCCCTCAGCAACGATCGGCTTCTGGTTGATGCAGGTGCCCTGGTTCGATCGCTCGAACTTCTCGAGAGTCAGCGTGTGCTTCTTGTTGGCACCGGCTTCCTTGATGACGATCTCGTCGCCGGTGACCGATACGACCTCGCCGGCAACCGGCGAGACGACGACTTCACCCGAGTCGACAGCCGCGCGTGCCTCCATGCCCGTACCGACCAACGGAGCGTCGGAGGTGATAAGGGGCACAGCTTGGCGCTGCATGTTCGAGCCCATCAGGGCACGGTTTGCGTCGTCGTGCTCGAGGAACGGGATCAATGCGGTGGCAACCGACACGACCTGTTTCGGGGACACGTCCATGTAGTCCACTTCGGAACCCGCAACCGTGTCGACCTCGCCACCGGTCTTGCGCACGAGCACACGATCGTTGGAGAACTTGCCATCGGGGTCGAGTGGTGCGTTCGCCTGGGCGATGACGTGGCCCTCTTCAAGCGCCGCAGTCAGGTAGTCGACGTGCGCGGTGACCTTGCCGTCGACGACCCGTCGGTACGGACTCTCGATGAATCCGTACGGGTTCACCCGCGCGTACGACGCAAGCGATCCGATCAGGCCGATGTTCGGCCCCTCGGGGGTCTCGATCGGGCACATGCGTCCGTAGTGCGACGGGTGCACGTCCCTGACTTCCAATCCAGCACGCTCTCGGCTGAGCCCGCCGGGGCCGAGCGCCGACAGACGCCGACGGTGCGTGATCGATGCGAGCGGGTTCGGCTGGTCCATGAACTGACTCAACTGGGACGTCCCGAAGAACTCCTTGATCGATGCGACGACCGGTCGGATGTTGATCAGGGTCTGTGGCGTGATGGCCTCAGGATCCTGGGTCGTCATGCGCTCACGGACGACTCGTTCGAGACGAGTGAGTCCGACGCGGATCTGGTTCTGGATGAGTTCCCCGACAGTGCGGATGCGACGGTTCTGGAAGTTGTCGATGTCATCGACACGGAAGCCCTCGACCCCGTTGTGCAGACCCATCAGATACTTGATCGTGTCGACCATGTCGTCGTTGGTCAACAGGCCCTGTTCGTCCGCGCTGTAGTTCTCGAGGACGGCGGTTCCCGTGTCACCACGCAGTTTCTGGTTCACCTTGTAACGGCCGACCCTGGTCAGGTCATACCGCTTCGGGGTGCGGAAGAGCGTCTTGATGAGCGACCGAGCAGACTCGACCGTGGTGAGCTCACCCGGACGGAGTTTGCGGTAGAGGTCGAGCAGTGCTTCGTCGCGGGTCGACGTCGGATCCTTCTCCAGCGTGTTGCGCACGAGATCCGAATCGCCGAGCAGAGCGATGATCTCTTCATCTGTTTCGGCGATCGACAGCGCACGAAGGAAGGTCGTGACGAATTGGCGACGCTTGCGGTCGACCCTGACCCCGATGGTCTCCTTCTTGTCGATGTCGAATTCGAGCCACGCGCCACGGCCCGGGATGACCTTCGATGCGTACATGCGACGTCCGGATGTCTTGTCGATCGACTCGTCGAAGTACACGCCCGGACTCCGTACGAGCTGGCTCACGACGACGCGCTCGGTTCCGTTGATGATGAACGTGCCGTTGCGGGTCATCATCGGGAAGTCCCCGAGGAATACCTGCTGCTCCTTGATCTCGCCGGTCTCCTTGTTCAGGAACCTGGCGGTGACGAACAGCGGACGCGAGAAGTTGGAGTCGCGGTCTTTTGCTTCTTCGATCGTGAGGGGCGGCTCATCAAAACGATGGTCGGTGAGCTCGAGGGCAAGGTTGCCGGTGAAATCCTCGATGGGTGAAACCTCATCGAACATCTGCTTGAGACCGGACTCTAGAAAGGCTTCGAACGACTCCCTCTGGATGCCGAGAAGGTCTGGGACCTCTTGGACTTCAGGGATCTTGGCGAACGACAACCGGCTGGAACGCGCACGGGCCAACGCGAATCCTCCTCATATATAGACGACGCAGCAACAACGGAGCTGAGAACAGTTAAGGGCGAATGCGTGAGGATAGCACAAATCCGAGATAGCGCACCACTATCTCGGCTCTTCCTGGGGAGAGTCGTAAAACCGTCTTTCAACTGTGTCGGCAGGATACAGGATGCGGCGAATACGGTCAAGGATGACGGACTACGGACCTGCGGACCTTTGGTCCGAGTACACAGTACGAAGTACTCAGTACACGGGCGGCGTGGCGGTTGCGGGTGGGTCAGTGGCGGTGGATGTGGGGGTGCTTGGCGGGGTCGCGGACGACGGTATCGGCGGTGCGGTCTCCGCCGCCCCACGAGTAGGTCTCGAGTTCGTCCGTCATGATCACGTTCCGGTCGAAGATCGACCGGATCTCCTCGATCCCCTTCGTCCGACCGGTTGGCGACGAGAGCTCCGGACCCACGTGTACGAGGAACAACTCGCCGACGTCAGCCTCCGCTGCCATTTCGGCCGCTCCGAGCGTCCCGGTCTGTCCGAAGTCGACGCCACGCTCGACGAGGCTCGACTGGAAGTTTCCGCACATGGACACGAGGGTGTCGGCGCCGGCGGCTAGGTCGACCACGCGGTCACACGGCTGGGTGTCTCCGGTGAAGACGATCGAGCCTTCGTCGGTGTCGATGCGGTACGCCAGAGAATCATGGAACGGTTCAACATGCTCCGCGGGTGCTGCGGTCACCTCGAACTCATCACAGCTGAACACGACACCGGGACCGATGTCGTTTGCGTTGACAGAGAGGCGAGGTCTGGGCAGCGTGCCTCCCCGCTTCTCATACATCGCCTTGCTCAAGGGGTGGTTGGTCCGCGCTTCGATGTCGTATGCGAACGCACCATCACCACCGACAAGCCGATCGGTGATCGACTCGGTGTGCGTCGGGCCGAAGACCCTCAGTTGGTTCTCGTCGCCGACGCTCTCATCCCACCGGGTGAGGAGGAAACACGGATAGTCCACGTCGTGGTCGAAATGGTGGTGGGTGAAGAACAGATAGTCGATGTCGAGAGGGACGAGACCGAGCTGAACCATCTTGTAGGTCGCCGCCGGACCGCAATCGATCATGATCCTTGTCGAGCCGACCTCGACGATGTGGGCTGACCCGTAGCGGTCTCTGTTCGGTCGAGGTCCGCCCGACCCCAGAACATGTAGTTTCGCCAAGCCGCTTCCCGCCGTCGGAGATCTTCGATCGTCTCGAGACGGCAGCGTAGCCGGGCGCCGCTCGTCAGTCTGGTCCGGGAACGCGAGCCACGACGATGACGTGTGGACCCAAACCGAGCAGGGATGGTTCGTCCTCGATCGCCCTCGCAGACTCGACGATGATCTGGCGCTGCCGTGGGTCGGCCCACGCATCTTCGAGCGACGGAATCCATGACGCTATCCCTTCGACGCCGAGCACCGCCTCAACCCGCAATCCGGCTTCCACCGCTTCAGCTTTGGCTTCGTCCGGGTGATGGAAGTACGCCGTGGTGAAGAAGTCCTGTCCGGGCGGGTTCGTGTGGCGACCGTCGAGCAGATCACGGATCACGATGTCGCGGAAGACCGGATCGAAGATCACGCCTTCGGACAGACCACTGAACAGCGAGGCGAATCGTGAGATCACGGCACCGAACACCAGACCCCCTGGCTTGACGACACGCGACGCCTCGCTCCAGCACAGCGCCCGGTCCCTTGCGTCCTGGAGGTGATACAAGGGACCGAACAGCAAGACGACATCGAAGGCATCAGCGTCGAAGTCGAGCCGTCGTGCATCACCGACTTTGGCGTCGAAGCCAGACTCATTGCCGAGGGACGCTATTGCCTCATCGATGTGGCGCGGAATGGGATCGACCAGAGACACGTCATGGCCCAGCTGCAAGAGCCATTCGGCGTGGACGCCGCTGGCACCACCGACGTCAAGGACGTGCACCGGCTCCGCCGGCAGGAATCGCTCGACGACCTCGCGCGTCCGAACGAGTTCCAGCTCGTTGAGACCAGACCGTATCCGTGCGTCTTCATCCCAGGCCGTCGAGTAATACGCGAGGATGTCCGGATCGACGGCTGGGTCGTCGGCTGCATCACGCATGGCCGCACACTACCGGACCACCCGTAGCCCTGTCGGATGTCGCCCACCCGTCGATGGGGTGCCACTCGCGCGCCGCGCGCCTTACTTCTCGCTTCTTCGGCCTGCCATGGCGCGAGAAAGGGAGCCGGTCTCCCGACTC
>CAYTWC010000058.1:0-9321 GCA_964441975.1 uncultured Acidimicrobiaceae bacterium
GAAACGTAGCGGCAGGCGAAGCTTCGGGCGGGCACGTATGCTCGCCGGATGTCATCCAAACCCGCATCCACCGACGACTTCACCAAGGCCCTTTCCACGGCCGGACGACGCATCGACGCAATTCTCGCAGCAGAGCCGACCGACGCCTATGCCAGGCACGCCGAATGGTCGGACCTCGCGGAACCCCTGCCCGACAAGGGTGTGGGCATCGACGCTTCTCTCGACGAGCTCCTCGATCGTGTCGCTCCGTACGGAAACCGACAGTCCGATCCCGGGTTCCTTGGCTGGATCACCAGCGGACCGACCGTCGCACCGCTGGTGGCAGCCACGACGGCATCAGTTCTGTCACCCCAGAAATACGGACTGTCGGCGTTCAACCTCCTCGAGGAAGTGTCACTTGAATGGCTCGCCCAGCTCTGCTCGCTCGAGCCGCACATGAAAGGCGTGTATTCGACCGGTGGCTCCGTGGCGAACCTGGTGGCGCTCGGGGCCGCCCGTCAGTTCGCGCTCACGAACGCGGGGTTGGACCCTGCCGCCGCGGGGCTCGACGGACGACGGGTCGCGATCTACACCTCGACTGAGGCCCATCACACGATCGCCCGTTCGGCCGCCGTTCTCGGTCTGGGCAGGAAATCGATCCGTTCGGTACCGATCGGCGACGACCAGCGCATGCTTCCAGATGCCCTCGCAGCGATGATGGGAGAGGACATCGCGTCCGGTGTTCTTCCCATCGCGGTCGTTGCGACCGCTGGGACGACCAACACCGGCGCGATCGATCCTCTGCGCGCCATCGGACAGATCGCCTGGGACCACTCGGTCTGGTTCCACGTCGACGGGGCGTACGGACTGGTGGGCTCTCTCGACGAGCGGATTGCAGACCGCTACGACGGTCTTGCGCTCGCAGACTCGGCGATCGTCGATCCCCACAAATGGCTTGGCGCCCCCGTCGGCGTCGCAGCGACCTTCGTGCGGGACCGCTCGCTGCTGTTCGACACGTTCACCCAGGAGCCGGCTGACTACCTCGAAGGGTCGTTCGCCGCCGATGGTGAGGCACAGTCGACATTCGAATCGATGGGCATCCCGTACTCCGAGTTCGGTGTGGAGCTCTCGTCACCGTCGCGAGGCGTTCAGGTGTGGGCAATCCTCAAGGAACTCGGGGTCGTCGGTGTCCGCCACCGCATACGGACTGACAACGATCTCGCCAAGCAGACAACGGCGATCGCTGCTGACAATGAGAAGCTCGAGCCACTCACCGATCCCGAACTGTCAATTGCGACGTTCCGGTTCATCGATCCGAGCATCGCCAGGATCGACGCGTTCAATCACGAACTCCTCCTGCGGATTCGTCGAATGAGCCGGTACACCGTGAGCTCGACCGTGGTCAACGGTGCCTACGCGATCCGTCCGTGCTTCATCAACCCGCGGACAACACCCGACCACGTCGTCGAGTTCATGGACCGCGTCGTCAGCGTTGGCACCTCGATGCTCGCCGAGGAGCAACCAAGCTGGACCGACCAGTAGCGTCGGCGATCGTATGCGTGCACCGCGGAAGATCCGCTACGAAATCGACTTGACACCAAAGAGCATCAGTCGATCTGGTGCGATACCGACGCGTCCGGTCCTCGATTCCGATCGAGAAGCCCTTGCCCAGCTGATGTTGGATGCGTATGCGGGCACGATCGACTACGAGGGAGAAAGCATCGCCGAAGCTCGGGCTGAAGTCGATGATTGGATGAACGGTCCCGCGATGCTGGAACACTCATTCGTCGTAGACGTCGACGACCGTTTGGTATCCGCGGTGCTGCTCATGATCGTCGATGACGAACCGTTCATTGCCATCGTCATGACGCATCCCGAGCACAAGGCAATGGGCCTTGGGCGTGCCGTCACGGACCGAGCTCTCGCAGGCCTCGCCGATCAGGGCCACAAGCGCGTCGTCTTCTACATCACCGAGGGCAACACGCCGTCAGAGCGGATGTTCGCATCGCTTGGTGCGGTCCCGGTTCCGTCGGTAGCATCCGACTGACACCGCACAGGCACCGGGAAGGACACATGACCGAACACCGCATCTACTCGATGAGCTTTGCGTCGGTGTATCCGCACTACGTTGCCAAAGCGGAGCGGAAGGACCGCTCGAAACAACAGGTCGACGAGATCATCGAGTGGCTCACCGGATACGACACAACGGGGTTGCAGACAGCACTCGACGACGACCGCAGCTTTGCTGAGTTCTTTGATCGTGCCCCGGCGATGAACCCGGACCGTCATCTCATCACCGGTGTGGTGTGTGGCATCCGGGTCGAGGACATCGAAGAGCCGCTGATGCAGGAGATCCGCTACCTCGACAAACTCATCGATGAACTCGCCCGAGGGAAGAAGATGGCCTCGATCCTACGGACAGCCGCGTAGACGGTTCACGACAGCAACGCAGCGAAGATCACGACGTCCTGGAGAAAGTGCAGGGTCCAGGCGACACCCATCCCTCGGGTCTCGATCATCGAACGTGCCCACAACCACGCGGCGAACCCGGCCATCACGGCTCCGACGACACCGCCCGGGGTGCCAGCGAAATGCCAGCTACCGAAGACGAATGCAGAGACCAGCGCCGCATTCGCTCCACCGGCAAGAGGCTCGAAGGTTGCGAGGATGGCGTTCCGCGTCTGGAACTCCTCGTTGAATGCGTTCACTGCAGCGAACACTGCGATCGCCGGGACCGCGAGGAGGAGACTCTTGACGGTCGCACCGTCGTAGCCACCGCCGAGCCACACGAACAACAGTGTTGCCCCCGTCAGGATGAGTGCGAGCTCGCGACCGAACGCTGTCCACGGCTTCGCCTCCTTGTGGCCGAGCCACGGGATCGGCGTCGCGTCTGCACTCGGATATCCGACGGTCGCAAACATCTCGGCACGCGAGAATCGGCGAAAGCGGAGGAAGAGGAACAACCCAACGGTGATGAGCGTGCTCACGGCCTGCCACGCCGCCAGTTGTACCCAGAGCTCTCCCTCGGTGAACAGCGACACCCCGAGGTCGGAGCTGCGCAGCCAGTTGAGTCCGATGTGAAAGAACACGCCGAGGACGCCGAGCACCACGACGGCAGGGCGTGCGTGCCGCTGGGACGTCATGAGGAACACGGCTGCGCCGATGAGGACGAGCGCGACGACCTGCACAGTGCCAACGACGAGACGGTCGGCGCCGAGGGCGTCGGCGATCAGGGACGGCAGCCCGCTTGCGAGGAGCACCGCCGCGAGCACGATAGGCGAGGTGCTGCGGGTGGCTGCTGGATTGGTCGTCTTCATCGTGTCTCCTGTTCTATTGATGTTTCGGTAGTGGTCAGTGGACGGGTGGAGTGACTGTGGTCTCGGCATAGAAATCGGCGAGTCGATGGGTTCCATGGGGCTCCCCGACCATGTCGAGACCCATCGCCGTGAGGAAGAAGGTGCCGGGTCCGTGCACACGGCGCGGCGTCGTATACGGCAGGATCCTCAGTGACAGACGACGGAGAGCGTCGGGGATGGTGGTGATGCGGGCGGGACGTCCCAGGGACGCAAACGCGAGCTGGGCGACCTGCTCGTGGGAGAACACATCGGGTCCGCCGATGTCGACCTGCCTCCGACCTTCGATCATCGCATCGGCGATACCTGTCGCCAGATCGGCGCCATGGATCGGGTTGATGCGGCGTTGCCCGTCCCCGAAAAGCCACACACGGCCACGACGGGCCATTGCCAGGAAGTCGGACATGTCGGAGAAGTAGCCGGTCGGGGCGATCACAGTCGATGGAATCCGGGATTCCCCGAGGCGTCTCACGAACGCGGCCTTTGCGGCGACGAGCGGAACGTGCTGCATCTCGTCGGCATTCAGCACGTGGACATAGCCGAAACGTTCGACGCCAGCTCTCTCGGCTTCCACGAGCAGATTCACGTTCGCCTGGAAGTCGACGTCTTGGTAGGTCAGCCCATCAGTCTGTCGTGTGATGCCGAGTGACGAGACGACGGCATCTGCGCCGTCGATGATGCCGGCGAGTGTCTCGGGTCGGGTTGCTTGCGCTTCGACCAGTCGGTCGGCCGCAAGCTCTCCGGCTCGCTCGGGGTCGCGCACGAGAGCGGTCACGTGCCAGCCTCTGGTCTGGTACTCGGCGCACAGGTGGCGCCCGAGATACCCCGTTGCTCCGGCGACGAAGATCGACCGCCTCGTCGTTGCACGGGAGTTCATCGGTGAGATACCCGGGTGATCGCAATGCCTGTCGACGCAACCCACACGGCAACCAGCCAGGCCGGCACCGTTGTGATCACCACAGCGCCCAGGAGCCCAACCGTCACCGCGCACCACAGCCACGGTACGAAACGGCTTGGACGCGCTTTGTAAGGAGTCTCATCGGTCATTACTGGTCCCTTCTTTCAATGGGCAGGGGCGCCGGTTGGACGCCCCTGCCCAGACGGTCCTGGTGGTTTGGTCAGCCTTCGACGACGCGGGGGCCGCGGAAGGCGACGTAGGCGGTGAGGACCGCCATCACGAACGTGGCCGGGCCGAAGACGATGCTCTCGATAGTGCTCTCGGAGGCGAGGTTGCCGAGCGTGTTGAACGCCATGTAGCCGGCGATCGCCCACGTTGACCCGGTCAGGAAACGCATGCCGGACAGCTGCCGGATCACCCCTGCACGTGCGAGCACGATCGTCGCCATCCCGATGAGGATGAGCGCTGCGGCCCCACTGGCGACCCGCATGGCGGGTGGGAGTTGCGCCGAGAAGGCGCTCCCCCACACGTGTTCACCCCAGGGTGCACCGAGCATCAGTGCGACCTGGAACCCGGCGAAGGCGGTGAACATACCTGCTGCCACGATCCCGAACGGCTTCACCAGCCGGTCGAGGGTGGATCCCTGCTTTGTGTTGACAGTGGTGGTTGTCATTCTGCTGCCTTTCGCTGTACGGATCCGGTCGCCGTCAGACGGTCAGGTCCTGTGCGGTGCGGGCGGCCGGAGCATCGACGTCGGAGGCACCCTTGATGAGTGCGACTCCGACGGCGACGAACCAGACGATGAGACCGAGACCGAACACCGCACCGACGTCTTCGAGCGGCGGGACGATCGTGACGAGGGCGGCGACGCCCATGACGACACCGAGGTAGTTGGTCCAGCGAGCGAACAGACGCTCACGGAGGGCAACAATGCTGATACCCAGCACCCAGATCCCACCGAGTACCTCATTGCCACCGCCGATACCGTTCGCGACGGCATCGAGCGCTGACCACACCGTGGCTGCCATGTCAGGATCGGTTCCCTGCAGGTCGGTCACCGTGGCGTATGCGATGTTGGTGATCATCCCGGTGCAGACGATGACGCCGGCCCAGATGAGACCGAACACCGTCGAGACCCGCGCAAGTGGCGAGCGTGCATCGACGAGACGATCGCGGATTGCGAGCACGAGCGGGACGAGGACGATCCCGAACACGATGTGGATGGTGATGTTCCAGATGTAGACCGCGACCTGGTTGTCCACGATGAACTCGACGGCGTCGGACGCCGTGGAAGCGCTGACGAAGTCGCCGAGCATGATGGCGAACATCGCCAGTCCGACGAGGAATGTGCCGCCGGCGATGATCGCTCCGATCCCGCCCATCTTCTGAATGGATTGCATGACAGTGCCTTTCGTTGGTGAACCCTCCGGTGAGGGCTGCTGTCAGAATGCGGGAAGACGCCACGGGATACATCGGGCGCAAGGCTGGGATCGCCTCGTCTGCCGGTCGAATGGCATCTCGTACTTTTGGCCGATGCAGACGCTCCGACCCCCGAGATATGCTCATCCGGTGCTGATCAACGCAATCCGATCGTTCTGGGCCGAAGCAGCCGAGCCGAATCCTCCCGCACGTGACTGGAAGGACTGGCTCCTCGTCGCCGTGCTGCTCGCCCTTGCCATCTTCGAAGGTCTCACCACACCCGACATCGTCTGGGCACCGCTGTCGGTTGTCCTACAGCTCATCCCGATCGTCATGCTCCTGTTCCGCCGCAGCCACCCACTGCTATCCGTCGCTGTGGCGTGGGCCGTGATGGTTGGGCTCGACATCGCCGCCATCGCCGCCGGCCTGGATTCACCGAGCCTTTGGACCATGATCGGGACCATCGTGTTCCCCTATTCGCTGTTCCGTTGGGGATCGGGACGCGATGCGATCCTCGGTCTGGCGATCATGAACGTCGGCCACGTCGTGAACATGCTGTACTACCCGTCCGGTGCGGAGCTCACTTTGGCTTCGTTCGCCTTCCTGCTGGTGCCCTCCACCCTCGGGGCTGCCGTCCGGTTCCGTGGTCGTGCTCAGGAACGAGCTGTGGCCCAGGCGAAGCTGTCAGAACGCGAGCAGTTGGCCCGTGAGCTGCACGACACCGTTGCCCATCACGTGTCCGCCATCGCGATCCAGGCCCAGGCTGGCTACACGCTCGCCGCTACCGATCCGGACGCATCGCTGCGGGCACTCGAGACGATCAAGACCGAGGCGAGTGTCACACTCACCGAGATGCGCAACATCGTTGCCCTCCTCCGCAAAGAAGGTGAGGAGCACAGCCCCCGGAAGACCCTCGGTGACATCGTTGATCTCACGGACGCCGATCACACCCCACCGATCGAGGTGTCGCTGACAGGGGATCTCGACGACGTCGCACCGCCGGTCCAGACGGCAGCGTTCCGCATCGCCCAGGAAGCGACGACGAACGCACGCCGCCATGCACGGCGCGCCCATGCAATCTCCGTCGCCGTCGACGGGACCGCCTCGGAAGTCATGCTCACGATCACCGACGATGGCGATGCGTCGTACTTCGACGCCGAATCGGCTGCGGGCTACGGACTCGTGGGGATGCGCGAGCGGGCGACCCTACACGGTGGGTCCCTCGCCGCCGGACCGAATCGAGGACGGGGATGGACCGTGCAGGCCGTCCTTCCCAAGGGAGGTACCAAGCAATGACGACCCGCGTGGTGGTCGCTGACGACCAGGATCTTGTACGGACCGGGCTGTCCATGATCCTCAACGCCCATCCCGACGTCGAGGTCGTCGGCGAAGCGACCGATGGTGTCGAAGCGGTGGCACTCGCTCGCAAGCTCCGGCCTGATGTGTGCCTGCTCGACATCAACATGCCACGGATGGACGGCATCGAAGCGACCCGACAGTTGGCCGGCGCAGGCGTCGAGAACCCGATCCCCGTGGTGATCATCACGACGTTCGACGTCGACGAGTATGTCTACAACGCGTTGAAGGCAGGGGCTCGTGGCTTCCTGCTCAAGGACGCCGACCAAGACTTGCTGGTGCAGGCGATCCACGCTGCGGCGAGCGGGGAGGCTCTCGTGGCCCCCAACATCACGGCACGCCTCCTTGAGACCTTTGCCAAGACCGAACGCCCGGCAGCGGCCTCCCAACCCATCGATCCCCTCACCGAACGTGAAGAGGAGGTCCTCGCCGAAGTGGCCCGAGGCCGCACCAATGCCGAAATCGCCGACGACCTCTTCATCAGTCACTCCACGGTCAAGACCCACATCGCCAACCTCATGCTCAAGCTGGAGGCCCGTAACCGCGTCGAGCTCGCCATCTGGGCCTACGAGACGGGACGGGTCGGCTGATCCAGGACAGCCAGTACGCCTCCCAGCCATTCGACGGACGCCTCGGTGATCGGGTCGACGACGAGCTGGACGTGATGGACCCCGACCTCCGACAACCGGACCAGGTGCTGCGCAACCGTCTCGACATCGCCACCGATCGGGATCGATGTGGGGCGACCCGGGCTCCCCTGTGGCCTTCCCACGCCACCGGGGGCCTGTACCAGCACGGCGAGCGTCCGGCCAACGGTGCGAGGACCCACACCGGCACCTATGCATGCCTGATCCACCATGGTCAACATCTCGCTCGCGCCATCGACCGTGTTTCCATACCAAGCGTGCCACCCGTTCCAAAGGTCTACATGTGGCAACGTGGCGGCAAGGACGCGTGGGCCTTGTGAACCGATCATCAGCGGGATTCCCTCGGGCCGGGCAGGGGGCACAAGCACGCACTCCGATGCCGTGTAGTAGGTCCCTTCGAAATCGATCTCGCCTTCCGTCAAGAGCGTTCGGATGATGGTGAAGGCTTCCTCGAAACGGCTGGCGCGGTGGTCGTACGGGAATCCATAGGCGTCGTATTCGGCACGGTTCCACCCAGCACCAAGCCCCAGGATCAGGCGACCGTCAGCGACTTCGTCGATGGTGGCTGCCTTCTTGGCGAGCATCGCCGGGTTGTGGAAGGACGTGGCTGCGACGAGCGGCCCGAGCTGGATCCGACGCGTCACCGCGGCGATTGCCGAAAGCATCGACCACGCCTCCCACGGACCAGTCACCTCATCGTCGTCGCGGTAGATCAGATGGTCTCCGACCCAGAGCGAGTCGAGGCCAACGGCTTCCGCGGTGACGGCCATGTCGCGCATGCGGGGCCACGGCACGACATATTCCGCTTCGGGGAGTTGCAGGCCCACCTTCAATGGTCGGGTCATTGCGCAGCCCGCCGCAACGCTGCGACATGTGGTGCAAGACGTGTCTTCACGGCGGAGGGAGTGGGATTCGAACCCACGGAAGCTTGCGCCTCGCTGGTTTTCAAGACCAGTACTTTCGTCCGCTCAGTCATCCCTCCAGGGCGGCAGGATATCCGACCACGTCCGCTTCGTTCGTTTGCGGTCCCGGACGAAGAAAAGGCGCCCCGTGCGGGACGCCCTTTCGTCGGATCGAAGATCGCCTAAGCGAGGAGCTTCGCCTTCTGTGCGGCAAACTCCTCATCGGTCAGAACGCCACTGTCGTGGAGACCCTTGAGCTTCGTGAGCTCATCGGCTGCACTCGGAGCGGAGCCGGCGGCATCCTGGATGTACTTCCGTGCCATCTTCTCCTGCTCAGCAGCAGCCTGCATCTGGCGCTCCTGCATCTTGTGACCGTTGGCGATGATGTAGACCAGCACACCCAAGAATGGCAGGAAGACCACGAAGATGACCCACAGAGCCTTGACCCATCCGTTCATGTCATGGTTGCGGAAGATGTCCGCGAAGATCGTGATGAGGATCCAGATCCAGATCACAAAGAGGAAGAAGACCAGCATGGTCCAAAATACGTCCAGAATCGGCATGATGCCCTTTCGATGTCTCGCGAAAACGTCCGCGCTGTTGTAGCCCCAATATTGTAGACACGCTCGCGCTCCCGAGTATTTGCGGGCCGGTCAGTCGGTCGGGCGATCTTGGATCTTGGATCTTGGATCTTGGATCTTGGATCTTGGATCTTGGATCTTGGATCTTGGATCTTGGATCTTGGATCTTGGATCTTGGATCTTGGA
>CAYTWC010000059.1:0-9243 GCA_964441975.1 uncultured Acidimicrobiaceae bacterium
GAGTACCGGCAGCACCGACCCGGTCGTCGAGTTCTCGACCGGCACGACGGCCCGATCGAGAGAACCTTGCTCAAGGGCATCGAACAACACGGCGAATCCGCGGTATCCGATCAGCTCGGCGTCTGGGAACAGCTCGGTCGATGCTCGATAGCTGTAGGAATGTGGCTCGCCCTGGTATCCGATCTTCATAGCCATTGACGATAGGCGCCGGTCCACCGGTGTAGGACATCGTGAAGCGTTGAGCGTGAAGCGTGAAGCGTTGAGCGTTGAGCGTTGAGCGTTGAGCGTTGAGCGTTGAGATACTGAGTACTGAAAGCTCTAGCGCGTTCGCTCGTCCAGGAGCATCGCAAGATCGCGGACCACGACGGTCTCGTCGGCCCCGATCTCCTTGACGCCATCGTCCATCATGATGTAGCAGAACGGACAGCCTGTGGCGATGACGTCTGCGCCCGTTCCCACAGCCTCTTCCGTCCGCTCGATGTTGACCTTCTTGCCGGTGTGCTCCTCAAACCACATCTTGCCGCCTCCGGCACCGCAGCAGAACGAGTTGGTGCCGTTCCGCCCCATCTCGACCCTGACCCCCGAAGAATCGACGATGGTGCGCGGCGACAAGAAGGTGTCATTGTGTCGACCGAGATAGCAGGGGTCGTGGAAGACGATGGTTTCGCCCGTCGTGTCGGGCGTGAGCCTTCCCTCGTCGACGAGTTGACTGAGGAGCTCGGAGTGGTGGACCACGTCATAGTCGCCACCGAACTGGGGATATTCGTTGCCGAGCGTGTTGAAGCAATGAGGGCACTGCGTGATGATCGTCGAGACGTTGAGATCGTTGAGTGTCTCGATGTTCTGGAGGGCAAGACCTTGGAACACGTACTCGTTGCCGGTCCGTCGTGCAGGATCACCGGTGCACAATTCCTTGGCACCCAGGATGCCGAAATCGACCCCCGCCTTATGGAGCAGTCGAGCCGTTGCGATCGTGACGTTCCTGTTGCGGTCGTCGAACGATCCCGCACAGCCGACCCACATCAGATACTCAGCCTCCACGCCGGGCTCACCCAGTCGCTTCACCTCGAAATCGAGTGCGTCGGTCCAATCACCTCGTGTCTTCTGATCCATGCCGTAGACGTTCGACGAGTTCTCCATCGACACGTAGGCCTTGCCGAGTTCAGACGGGAAGTCGGATTCCATCAGCGACAGATAGCGACGCATGTCGAGGATCTTGTCCACGATCTCGATGTCGGCCGGACAGATCTCGTCACAGGCGCGACACGTCGTACATGCCCACACCTCCTCGGGGGTGATCACCTCGAAGACGCTGTCGGATGTGACCGTGATCGCGCTGTCGACCCCCACGGGGGGTGACATCGGCGGTGAGGCAGTCGCTGCGGCGACCGTCCCGAGTTTGAGGACGATCTCGCGGGGATCGAGCGGCTTACCGGTCGTATTGGCCGGACACACCGACGTACACCGCCCACAGATCGTGCAGGCGTCCGTGTCGAGAAGCTGCTTCCAGGTGAAATCGGCGATCACCGCCGCCCCGACCGTCTCGATGTCCGTTGCCTCCATGAGATTCGGCATCTCGCGCATGGCACCCTTCGGTCGCTCACGTGGACCAAGCGCGAGGTTCACCGGTGTCGTGATCATGTGGCGAAGCTTCGTGGCGGGAAGGATGACGAGGAACGCAACAAACACGGCGAAGTGGAGGAACCACATCGTCTGGTGGAACCCGGATGCCGACGTGACCGGAATCAACTGGCTGAGCGGATACCCGATGAACGACCAGGTTTCGAAATCCGGCCGATCGGCGAGTGAGATCCTCGCTGCCTCGGTGAGGAATCCGGTCACGCCGATCGCACCGAGCACGATGAGGATCCATGCGTCTTCCGGGCGTGACTTCGTACGTATGCGGGCGGGTCTTGCCCCGTACCGCCGGACCGCCGCCCACACGATGCCGACAAGGAAGGCCACGCCGGCGACGTCAAGGATCAGCGAGTACCACTGATAGACCGCTCCTTCGAGGAACTTGTACCGGACCGGCAGAAGGTGGTCTATCTCAAGGGTGACCGTCCCGAGAAAGAGAACGATGAACCCGTAGTAGATCAGCGAGTGCATCACCCCCGCCGCCGGGTCCTCCATGACGGTGCGCATGGTGACACCCTGACGGAAACGGTGCAGACGCCGTTTGAACTCCCCGGACCGTCGTTCCCACGAACCCCGCTCCCAGTTGCGCGCCCTGACAGCGAACAGCCCGATCGATACACCGAGGAACGTCGATACCACGAAGTAGAAGATGGCAACACCGACCTTCGGGATGTTCCCGAAGACCTCACGACCGACGGCGAAGTGGGGTTCCGCCGGAAGTGACCCGAGCCACCACAGGAACATGGTTCCGACTACGGCAGATGCTGCCACTGCTCCGACGAGCGTCGATGCCTTCACCCGGTTCTTGGGCGATTCCTCGTTCGGCTGATCTGGCACCCGGAAGCTCCTCGTGGATCGGCGGCTGAGGCGATGTTAAACCAGACTTCAGAAGTCAGGTGTCAGAGGGTTCCTCGACCGCGGCCGCGGCCTCGTCCGACTTTCGTACCGCCCGAGCGATCGACCGGCCGGCGAACCACAGCATCCCACCCCCGATGATCACGAGCATGGCCACATACGCCCAGCCGCTCTTGCCCTCTGTCGAGGAGTTCGAGCACAGAGCGTCACCGTCGGTCAGTGTGTTCACGAAGGTGCGCACGACATCGTTGTCCGATGCAACCCGCTTCGACGCCGCGAGAGCCGAATCGAGTTCTTCTGCGGTCCAGAACGCCTCGGAGTCGGCGTAGTCGACCGTGCGCGGAGCAACGACGAACACGGTGGCCGGGCTTCCGACCTCTTCGAGCATCCCTGCCGAGAACGCCGTCGCCCCACCATCGGGTTCGACCGCGAGGACGATCACGTACAACTCGGATCCGGCCCGGCGGGCATCGGCGACGGCCACCTCGACGCATTCGTCTGTCGCTGACACCGTCGGATCGACGTGGTAACCGTCAGGAATCACGTCGGGAGCAAGCTCGCTCGGCGTTGCGGCGATGACGAACAAGAAGGCAAAGACAGCGGCGACGTATCTCATGGACCGGACTCTATTGAGACCGTGGATTTGCCTTCACTTGCCGGCAAGCGCCCGCAGGAAGAACGAAAGGTTCGCAGGCCGCTCGGCCATACGGCGTGTCAGATAGGGGTACCACGCCTCGCCGTACGGCACATAGACACGCATGCTGTGTCCCTCGGCGACGAGCTCGGCCTGTCGATCGCGGCGTACGCCGTACAGCATCTGGAACTCCCACGGACCCGAACGTTCTTCGGCCATTTCGAGCGCGACGGCGATCCGTGCGTCGTCATGGGTTGCGATTGCAGGGACGACGCCTTCCCGCCCCATCAGGACGGCCGTCATGCGGTCGAACGCATCATCCACTGCTCCACCCTGGAAGGCGATACTCGACGGCTCGGCGTATGCGCCCTTGCACAGCCGGACATGGCCGCCGAGACTGCTGATCCGCTCGATGTCGTCTGGAGATCGGTGCAGGTACGCCTGGATGGCGATGCCAAGATTCCCATGGGATTCTTGGGCAGACTCGAACAGTCGGACCGTGGTCTCCGTATGGTCCGATTCCTCCATGTCGATCGTCACGGTCGTTCCCGCAACGGTTGCAGCAGACGCAATTGCCTCCAGGTTCCGCAAGGCGGCCTCGTCATCGAGACCCATCCCGAGTTGCGTGAGTTTGATCGAGACGTTCGCGTCGAGACCCTCCGTGCGAATTCGATCGACACACGCGATGTAGGACTGCGTCGCCACCTCCGCTTCGGCGATCGATCCGACATGCTCACCGAGGTAATCGAGTGAGACTCGCAGGCCGTCCCCGTTGAGCTCGCGTGCCACCTCGATCGCCTCGTGCAGCGTTGCACCGGCGACGAAGCGGTGTGCCACGGCCTTTCCGGCACGAGTGTCGGTGATCAGCTTGCGCGTGACAGCACGATTGGTGACGGCGAGGACCGCCGACCTCATCATCGATCCGTCGCTCGCTGTCCGAGTTCACGCGACCGGTTCGCAGCCGCCTGTACCGCGTCCTCCATGAGGGAGCGGAAGCCGCCGTCGTCGAGGACATGCATTGCAGCTGCTGTCGTTCCACCCGGCGATGTGACTTCCCCGCGGAGGCGGAACGCGGACTTGTCGGACGTGGCCAGTAGCTCCCCCGATCCTCGGATCGTGTTGTGCACCAGCCGTTCAGCGGCGCGGTGCGGCAGTCCTTCACGGATCGCCGCTTCTATCAGCGCCTCTGCGAGCAAGAAGACATAGGCCGGACCTGTGCCCGACACCGCGGTGACGGCGTCCAGCAGGTCTTCGGACAATTCGATGGTCTCGCCGACTGCTCCGAAGACAGTCTTCACGGTGTCGATCTGGCTTGTCGTGACCGTTTCCCCAGAGGCAATCGCGGTGATGGCCATATCCACCGCGGCCGGTGTGTTCGGCATCGCCCGTACCACGGGCTGCCCCGGCAAGGCTTCGCTGATCGTCTCGAGCTCGACGCCTGCGGCAAGGGATACGACGACCTGGTCGGGCTTGAGCGAGTCCGCGACAGCATCGATCACTTGTGGCATGTCCTTGGGCTTGACTGCCACGACCACCACATCGGCGTCCACGATGCCGGCCGTGAGTGACAGGAGCGTCCGGATCCCCGTTTCACGTTCGAGCTCTTCGGCCCGTTCCTCGCGCCGGGCGACGAGGGTGATGTCCGTCGGTGCCCAGCCGGCGCGGACGAGACCGTTTGCGAGGATCCCACCGAGGGACCCAGCACCGAGGATTGCGACTTTTGGATGATCCATGGTTCGGAGGTTATCGCACACGCACATCCTGAACCTATGCTCGCCCCATGTCTGATCCCAACGACCCGGACGGCGAGTACCCGGACTGGGATTCGTTCGCGCCGTCCGAGCCGGAACCTCGTAGGACGCGTATCGAGCTCCCCGAGATCATCGCGATCGTCCTCGGATGCGTCGTCGTCGCAGGCCTCATCGCGTTCTGGCCATCGGGTTCAGGGATTTCAGCTGCAAGCGACGACCTCGACGTGCTCGGCATCCCGAGCGAGTTCCACGAGGCCGTCGTCTCTGAGGTTTCCGAGTTCAGTTGCACCAACGCGGACGACTTCCAGTGTGCACGCGTCACGTTTGAGTTGTCGACCGGACCCGATGCAGGACGGCTGTTCAGTCAGGACTTCCCGCTGATCGACACGACACCGGCGTTCGAGGTGGGACAGAAGGTCATTCTGTCGAAGGTCTCGCCTGATGGCACGATCGAGAGTCTCGAAGTCAAGCCATGCGAATTCGATCCGGAACTCGACTGCACGATCGCGACACTTCGCGATGTCGATGACGAGGTTGCGACGCTGGAACTCTTTCCCGGTCAGGAACAGGGTTTGAGCACGGGCACCGAGGTTTTGATCACCTACGAAACGGATGGGACGATCGTCGCCGTTTCCCCCGTGACCATCCAGTCGAGCTATCAGTACGCCGACATGCAACGGCGTCCATTCCTCCTAGCCCTCGTTCTCATATTCGCCATCGCCGTGATAGCCCTCGGTCGGTGGCGCGGCGTCGCCGCTCTCGCAGGTCTCGGTCTGAGCCTGGTCATCGTCATCTGGTGGCTCATCCCGTCGTTACTCGACGGCAACGCCTCGGCGGCAGTCGCGTTCATCGCAGCATCTGCGGTCGCCTATCTCGCCCTCTATGTGTCCCACGGTTTCACGAGGACGACAACCGTCGCTCTCCTGGGAACCGTCACGGCTCTGGGTCTCACGACGGTGCTCTCTGCCCTGTCCGTCAATCTCGGTGGATTCACCGGATTCACGTCCGAGGAGTCGACACTGCTCCTCCTACTCGACGGAGTCGATGTTCGGTCGCTCCTCGTCGCGGGAATCGTCATCGGTGCGGCGGGTGCGCTCGACGATGTCACGGTGACACAGTCGACCGCTGTCGCCCAGATCCGCACCGCCGACCCGACCCTCGGCACCAAGGATCTCTTCATCAGTGGGATGGCCATCGGTAAGGCACACGTCGGATCCATTGTGAACACCCTCGTCCTCGCCTACGTCGGAGCCGCTCTCCCGCTGACGATTCTCTTCGTTCTCGCAGATCAATCGTTCGGCGCCGCGGTGAACTCGGAGGTCCTCGCCGTCGAGATCGTTCGGACGATCGTCGGCACGCTCGGGATCATCGCTGCCGTCCCGCTCACGACGTGGTTCGCGACGCTGTGGCCGGGTTCACCCGATCCGCACATCCATTGATCGGACCGCGGCTGCGAAACGGGCAGTCATCGCGTCATCGAATCCGACGAGACGGACCCCTCGAAGTGACGTCTGCTCCTCGCTGACGTACGCGGCCACGGCCTCGGCTATGACGGTCGTTGCGTCATCCGGCGGATAGCCGTAGATCCCCGCGGAGATGGCGGGAATCGCGATCGTCCTGGCGTCGATCTCGGTCGCGGTCTCGAGCGCCCCGATCACCGCAGCGACGAGCAACTCCTCGTTGTCCTGGGCAGGTGAATACACCGGACCAGCGACGTGGATCACGTATTCAGATGGCATCGCTCCTGCGGAGGTCAGCGCAGCAACACCGGGAACGAGTGGACCGTTGTCAGCAACCCACGCGGCCGACTCCTCGTCGACGACCGAACCTCCTGCCCTGGCGATTGCGAGAGCGACGCCGCCCCCGTGCGCAAGCTCGGGATTGGCCGCGTTCACGATCGCTGTGACCGGCATCGACGTGATGTCTCCAGCGACGACCGAAATCGTCGTTTCGCCGATCGATACGGCCGTACGGGCAGTCGCGGGAACGTCGATGGTCTCCCAGTCGAACGAGTCCCACCGATCCGTGTCGGTCCCTGTCGTCCAGAGCTCCAGGATTCCGGAGCCCTTGAGATCTATCCCGTGTTCGTGGGCGACATCGATCGTGCGACGTGCGACCGCCGGAGCCGGGTCGATCAACGTGACGTGCCGGGGAAGTCGCGCTGCGATCTCATCTCTGATCATCGGATAGTGCGTACAGCCGAGGACGACGACGTCAGCGGCAGTCTCGCTGAGGGGCGCGACATATCGTTCGAGGAGCTCATCGACGGGCTCACCGCGCTCGATCGCCAGGGCGAGCCCGGGACACGCCTGGTTGATGATCGTCGTGTCTCCGGCAAATCGACCTACGAGGTCCCGGAACAGATCCCCCTGGAACGTGGCATCGGTCGCGAGGACTGCGATGGTCCCTGTCTGCGTCGCTTCGGCTGCCGGTTTGACGGCTGGTTCCATCCCGACGAACTGAACACCATCCACCGTTTCTCGGAGATGGGCCAGTGCTGCGGCAGAAGCGCTGTTGCACGCCACCACGACGAGTTCGACGCCAGCCGATCTGAGGAACTCCGCAATGATGGCTGTCCGACTCCTCACATCCGCGAGGGTCCTTTCGCCATAGGGCCCGAACGAATGGTCGGCCACATAGACAATGTCTGCCCATGGCGCCCGCTCGCGGATGTGGTTCAGTACGCCGAGTCCCCCGATACCAGAATCGAAGACCGCTATTCGCCCCATGCAGGACTAGCCGCCGAACGAATTCCGGTGGACGAGCTCTTCCATCGGCTTCCTGCCACCGAACTTCGCCGCGGAGGCGGAGGGAGCCGGATAGCCGAGTGCCACGCCATACCGACAGCGGTAGCCCTCGGGCAGGCCGAGCACCTCGGCGGCGACGTCATCGCGGTGCAGCGTCACAGGACACGTCGCCAATCCGATCGCGTCAGCCGCAAGCATGATGTTCTGGGCGACCCGCCCGCTGTCGAATTCGTACCCCTCGGGGTTCTGGACGATGCAGATCGCCATCGGCGCGTTGCGAACCGGCGTCATGAAGTCGCCGGCGTCGCACAGAGCCTCCTTTTGAACCGGGTCATCGACGACGATGAAGCTCCAGTTCTGCGTGTTCTTGGAGGAACCCGTCCAACGTGCAGCCTCAAGCACCGCATCGAGGTCAGCCGCTGATACCGGACGATCCTCATAGTTCCGAATGGCTCGGAGGGAAAGAATGGAGTCGTATGTGCTCATGCACGCACGATACCGGACAGGTGTTGTCCACGATCCGTCGCACGCCGCAACGACGTTTCCGGTGGAGTGTGCGCGGGGTGTTTGTGCGTTTCCCTGTCGGGTATGGTCACGAAGTGAGCGAATCATCGACATCGCAGCGGATTGTTGTGGTAGCCAATCGGCTCCCCGTCGCCCGCGAGAACGACGGTTGGGTCACCAGCCCGGGAGGTCTCGTGCGGGCGCTCGTCCCGGTGCTCCAGAACGCCTCAGGGGCGTGGGTCGGGTGGTCGGGTATCGCCGATTTCGATACTCCGCCGTTCGAGCACGACGGGATCCTCCAGCGCCCGGTCGAACTGACCGAAGCCGACGTCGAGGAGTTCTACTTCGGCTTCTGCAATGGAACGCTCTGGCCGTTGTATCACGATGGGATCGTTCCCGCCGAGTTCCATCGGCATTGGTGGGGACCATTCCAACGCGTCAACCGCAAATACGCCGAGGCAACCGCCGATGTGCTCGACGACGGTGACATCGCCTGGGTCCAGGACTATCAGCTCCAACTCGTCCCTGCCATGGTCCGAGAGTTGCGGCCAACGACCACGATCGGCTTCTACCTGCACATACCGTTTCCCCCACTCGAGATCTTCTCGCGTCTTCCGTGGCGCCGCCAGATCGTCGAAGGACTCCTCGGAGCCGACGTCCTGGCTTTCCAGACGAAACAGTGCGGCGACAACTTCAGAAGAGCCGCAACCAGGATCGTGGGTGCCAAACACGTCTCGCGGCGGGACCTGGAGTGGAACGGGCGCACAATCCACCTCCAGCCGGCTCCGATTGCGATCGATACGAGCGACTTCGAACGGCTGGCACGCTCGCCTGGCATTCAGGAGCGCGCACGGGAGATCCGCGAGGAGCTCGGCGATCCGGATCACGTGATCCTCGGCATCGACCGTCTCGACTACACCAAAGGAATCGACGCAAGGCTGAAGGCATTCTCCTCACTTCTCGACCGGTCGCCGGAGCAAGCGGGTCGATACGCGTTTGTCCAACTGGCTGTTCCGAGCAGGGAGCAGGTCCCTGCCTATCAGGAGCTGCGGCTCGACATAGAACAGATCGTGAGTCGCATCAACGGTGAACATGGCGAACCGGGACGCGCGCC
>CAYTWC010000060.1:0-9235 GCA_964441975.1 uncultured Acidimicrobiaceae bacterium
TCACATGGGTGCACAGTGTACTGCTCGGACAGCGGTCGGTAACGCCAGGTCAGCTCAAGGTCCGTCTCGGTTCTTCCGTCGGGGTAGGTGACAACCCGATCAACTTTGATCAGGAAGCCGTTGATGCCCGAACGTTCCTTTCGGCGTTCGCCGGGCACGAGGGTCTCCTCGGTGTCGGCAACCAGTTCCTCTTCGAATTCCACGACATCGGTGCGGTCGTAGGTCACATCTGTGCACTCGAGTCCGCCGTTGTCCCCATACATCTTCACGGTGATCGACGTATCCGTGTATGCGGTCTTGATGACCACCGGCGTATCGGTGTTGTTCCTGAACACGACATCGGGTCCGGGGACACCCAGTGTGGCTTCACGCCCGATGGGGTAGCGGGTGAAGTACAGCGAGTGGGGACGGTGCTCGACATCTTCGAGGCATGAGAAGAACACCGCGTTGTACAGGGTCGTTCCGAATTGGCTGACGCCTCCGCCAATGTTGGCGGCGTGATCGCAGCAATACGGAGCGCCGTTGATGATCGCAGGCGCTGCAACGTAGCCCTTCGATTCGGTGCGCTCCCCGACGTGCTCGTTGATCGACCAGGTGGCACCCGGCGGAACGATCGCACCGTCGACATCGTCAGCCATTTGCTGGATGTTGATGACCCTGTCCTCGTTCGCCGGATGGGTGGTTGTGAACCCACCGAGGGGTTTGAGCGTTGTGAAGGCCCTTGCTTCCTCGGTGGTGAAATCCGGCTCAGCACCGACGAGGAGAGGGAAGGTTCCAGTTCCCGAGCCAAGGGCCGCCAGCTTCATCTCATCGATGAGACCGTCGACGTCGAGGAGTGTTCCGGAGCGGCCCGCAATGACGGTGATCACATCCGTTTCGATGTCGATGTCAAGCTGCGCATTGATGGGCTGGATCTCGTATTCGGCGCGGCGTGGCTCGAGTATCGCGAGGACGACCTCGGGGTCGAACGTTGCGACGATCTGTGATCCGTCCTCAGACACCTCTGCGATCGCCGCAGAGGCGAGTTCCTGTGGGGAGAAGACCACACGGAATCCGACATCGTTCGACATCAGTTGGATCTCGGAGTCGATCATCAACTCGAGTTCCGCCGCGGCTGCATCGATGTCTGCGGGCGTGAGTTGGGGAGTCTGCTCGACGACCGGCACCACGACACCGGTCTTGTCGAGTGTGCTCATCTCGTTGACGAGTTGTGTGTGGGCGAACGTGCGATCGATCGCTTCACCCACCCGGGGGTATGCCGGGATGACGGCGCCCTCCACAACCGCCACGCCGCCGTTGAATGCCGGGTTCGGCACGGCAGCGGCTTCCCAGGCATCGAAGACCTGGTCTATGGCGTCCTCGTCGAAGGTGACCTCGAGGGGAATGTCCTCGGACTTGGAGAATGAGACGATCCACGAGATGAACCGGGCGACGGGGCCACCCGACTTCCTTGCCTCCGTGGCGGCCTCGACAGCAGACGTCACGTCCGCGGTGAGACCGATCTCGAGCGGGTTCAGCTTGAAAGTCGCACCGTTGACCGTGAACGCTCCGGTCGACGCCTTCAAGTCGTCCTCGTAGCTGGCCACAGCGACAGTTGCGTCGGCCGCGTTCATTCCACCGACGGGCACCGTCGACACCACCACGTTCCTGGCGATCGTGTCGGGTGACGTGGCTTGGTCTGCGAGATAGATGCCGAGCGGGAGCAGAAGGATGGCAAGCGGAACCGCAATGAACACGGCTTTTCGGGGCTTCATGGTGGTCGATCCAGAGTGGGTGTCGATGCGATTGTAGGAATCGAGATCGACAACTCAACGCATTGATTACACGGCTGTAATTCAGTCGTCGTCGGGCGGTTCGGGCGGTGGATCGTCGGTCTCGTCGACCGTGATCGACACGTTCGCCGTCACGTCGGGGTACCCGCCGCTGTGGGACTGGTTCACGACGACGCCCGCCGGTCCGGGGGCGTCCGTATACGTGACGACCACGTTGGGGTATCCGGCGGCGTTGATGGCTGCGATGGCTGCTGATTCAGACATGCCGATCACGCTCGGCACGGGACTCGGGCACTCACCGTCGCCTCCGGCCCTGGGATCACACGGATGGACGAGGATGACGTTCTTCTCGCCCCGGTACCGCCAGAAGAACGCTTCCGGCTCCCGAACCTCGTTCCCGCTTGCATCCTTGAATGTCCGGGTGACCGTCACGGACCAGCCCCGGGAACCCTTGCTCTTGACCTTCTCCTCGCCAGGTGCCACGAAGACCTCAGGGTCGGTCTGGTAGGAGACGACGGGGCTGGCGATGTTCGATCTTTCCGAGCGTTCCGAGTCGCAGATGATGCCACCGTTGTTGCCGAAGAACGTCACGGTTATCGATCGTGGGGTATGGCTCGTCCGGATTATCACGGGAGCGTCGGTGTCGTTCTCGAACGCCACGTCCGGGCTCGGGTAGCCAAGGGTCGCTTCTCGGCCTTCGGGATACTTGGTGAAGTAGATGCTGTGTGGCTGGTGTTCGATGTCCTTGTAGCAGCCGAAGAAGATCGCGTTGAATATCGTCGTCCCGAACTGGCTCACGCCCCCTCCGACGTTCACCGCCTCCTCTTCGCATGACAGTTCACCGCTTACGATCGCACAGTCGTACTTGTATCCCTTGTCCAGGGTCCGGCGACCGATGAACTCGTTGATCGAGAACGTCTCCCCGGGCCACACGATGTGCCCGTCGATCGTGTCTGCCATCAAATCGATGTTATGGGCTCGGTTGACGCCTGGCTTGTACGTCGTGAATTCGGACACCTCGTACAGTTCCCCGAATGCCTCAGCGTCCTCGGTGGTGAACTCGGGCTCCTTGGTGAATTCGAGCACGAGTTCACCGGTCCCGTCGCCAAGCGCCGCCTCCTGGACGGCTGCGACGACGAGGTCGACATTCAGGCTCGTCCCCATCTTTGACGGAACGAGGGTGATGGTGTCGTTCTCGGGGAGACCTTCTTCGTCCTCCTGCGGACTGTCCGTGATCTCGTAGTTCTCATCCCACGGTTCGGTGTCGTCGACGAGCACGATGTCCCACGTCGCATCGATCGGCTCGACCTCAAGTGATGCACGCTGTGCCTCGGCCAACGACCCGATGATCTCGGGATCGAGCGTGTATTCGATGGTTGAAGGTTTCCCGTTGATCACCTCGACCGTAAGGGCTCTGGCTGTGTTGAACGAGTTGACGACGAACTCGAAGCCGTATTCCTCGTTCGAGAGAACCACGCCTCGGTCGATGATCAGCTGTGCCTGGTCTACCGCATCATCGATGTCGGCATCGGTGAGGGTCGGTTCGCTGTCGATTATCGGGAGGACGATGGTGTCGGTCGTGCCGTCCGTGACGGCGGCGGTGATCAGGTCGAATGCGATGTCACGGTCGACGGCAACACCCGCGTGGGGGTACTGGCCGGTGGCTCGCTGACCAGTGATCGTGACCGCTCCATCGAACGCCGGATTCGGGATCGCCTCTGATTCCCAATCGACGATCACACGGTTCAGCATCACCCGGTCGATGTGACCCGTGATCGGGACGTCGACTTCGGTCGAGAAGGCCCGCAGCCACCCGGACAGTCCGTCTTTGTTCTCGGTCATCGCCTGCTCGAGGGCTTGTTCCCGTTCGAACACCACACCGACTTCGGACGGGTCGAGCTCAAACTCCTGTCCGTTGACTTCGACGGTCACGGTCGACGACACGAGCGTGTCTGCGTGGGTGTCGACGACTTCCGCAGCTTCGTCCTCGGTGTAGCGCGATACATCGACGCCTTCGATGCTGACATTTCGTGCAACCTTGTCGGACGCGGCGGCAGTGTCGACGAAGTAGATCGACAGTGGGAGCAGCAGAAGCAGTACTGGTACCGCGACGAACAGCGCAATCTGACTTTTGGAGCGGGTCATCGGTTCTCCGATAACGAATGATGGCCGAGGTGCGAGTATATGGACGGGTCCCGGATACGAGGGCATTTCAGGTCTACTGCGGACTTGTCGGATCGCCGTCACATCGCTGGCTTCCGCCGGCCTCGTTCCGGTTGCTAGTGCCGGCATTGCGCGATACTCGCCTCCATGGCCAGAACGATCCTTGCGCTTCACGCCCACCCCGACGACGAGTCCTCGAAGGGTGCCGGCACGATCTCTGCATACGCAGCCCGTGGTGTTCGTTGTGTACTCGTCACGGCGACCGGTGGTGAAGCCGGCGACATTCTGAATCCGAGCATGGACCGACCCGAGATCATGGAGAACCTCAAGGAAATCAGGGAGGCAGAGCTCGCCGAGGCAGCCAGGATCCAGGGCTATGCCGATGTCGTCCTGCTCGGCTACCGGGATTCGGGCATGCCTGACAGCGCAGACAACGCAAACCCGCTCGCGTTCTGCAATCAGCCGACGGAAGCCGTTCTCGAGCGTGTTGTTGCCATCGTGCGTCGTGAACGCCCTGATGTCGTTCTCGGGTACGACGCTCACGAGTTCTATCCACATCCCGATCACCTGCGGATCCACGACATCTCGATGCTTGTGTTCGATGCCGCTGCCGATCCCGAGCGCTTTCCTGATGCCGGCGAGCCGTGGGAGATCAAGAAGTTGTTTTCACCGCAGATCTTCCCGATCGAGAAGGTTCGGCTCCTCGATGCAGCCATGCGGGAACGGACGGGTGAATCGCCCTACGCCGAGTGGATCGAGCGGCTCTCGGATCGGCAGGCGCCGGAGCGGACCAAGCCGATGACGAGGATCGATGTGACGGGCTACATCGAGCAGGGGAGGGACGCGCTACGAGCTCATCGAACACAGATCGACCCCGAGAGTCGGTGGTTCCAGGTACCGACCAGTCTCGTCGAGGAGATATACCCATGGGAGGACTTCGAGCTGATGGCCAGCCGGGTCCCCGTCGGGGAGAACGATGATGATCTGTTCGCTGGCATAGGCTGAAGCCGATCATCGCCCGCCGACCCGGGGCTCTGGTTCTGCTGAAATGGATGCCGTGACGACACGACTGCACAACCTCCGAGAAGCCCTCGATGCCGTACCGCAGATTCTCCTCGACGAGGATCTCGCCGTCGGTGTGGGAGACGCCCGCGCCGCGGTCGATGCGCTCGAGCGCTTGCCGATGTCCGTCGTCACCGCGGTGGTCACCGGCCCGGCAGGATCGGGCAAATCCACGATCGTCAACACACTCATCGGTGACGACGTTGCACCGGTGTCGCCGGTGCGCCCCACGACGGAAACACCCACCGCGTACGGGTCAATCGGCGCGGCAACGGCACTCGGTCTGGAGAACCACACGGTCACCGAGTCCCTGCCGGCCGACATAGTGGTGATCGATACACCGCCCTGGGACCGGGCAAGCCGCGCAATCATCCCTCTCCTCGAGCAAGCTGACCTCGCCGTGATGGTCGTCACGCCCGCGCGATACGGCGACGAGGCGACTCGGGAGAATCTCGCCGCGGCGTCGGCAGCCCGCAGGATGATCGTCGTCGTCAATCGCCTGCCCACGGGTGGCGGGGAGCGCGAGCAGCTTGAAGACGCTGTCCACGAACGCATCGGGATTCGGCCGGCCGCAACCTTCGTGGAAGGTGAGCCGATCCGGTTCGATGTATCCCCACTCGACGCGCTGACCGTCGACACCGACGTCAACGCGAGGCGGAGGGTCCTTGAGCGCGCCGCCGGGAATTCGAGTCGGACCATTGCTGCTGCGCTGACGGAGGCTGCCGCAGAGTTGGGCTCGCTCGAGCGTGTGCTTCGGTCGAAGGAGGAGCCTTCGGTGTCGCTTGACTCTGTGAATACCGAAACGTGGGAGACCGCCAGGGCTGAACTCGTCCGACGCTCGATCGATCTCGCCGACACCTACGACCGATCGGTGGAGCGAACTGCTGACAACGACCTTGCCAGAAGAATCGGGGCGAGCCTCGAAGAATTCGATAGAGATTCGGTGTCGGCTGCCTTGGATGAGTGGGTGGAAACGCTCGTTGGGCGGCTGACGGCGGGCGCTCGGCTGGGGCTGCGAAAGCGTTCGGCACTCGATCTCGTCGAACGCAGGGGCTGGGCGGCCGCCATCGACGACAGCGCGGAGAGGCCGAAGCGGTTGTCTCGCGTGCTGCGGCGTATCGAACCCGAGACGTCGGCCCGGGCTCGGGAGGAGCTCAAGGAAATACTCGAAACGCCGGGGCGTGAACGAGTCGCGGCATGGCTGGATGCAACCGAGCAGGTCGGTTCGTACAAGCCGGGCGAGCTGCTCGTGGCGGCGAACGCCGTCGATGGTGGTGTACGCACGGATGGCTGACCTGCGAGCACTCGGGGATGCGATCGACATCTGCCTCGCACGCTCGGAAGCGGTCCTCGAGGAAGACGATTGGCGCGACCTCGTCGAATTGCGTTCGATGGTGCGCACACGGGAGGGATTTCTCGGCGAGGTGCTGGTGGTTGCCCTCGCCGGAGGGACCGGATCCGGGAAATCATCGCTGTTGAACACGCTGTGCGGCGCGCAGGTCGCACGCGTCGGGATCGAGCGTCCGACGACTTCACGGTCGCTTGCGGCGGTTCCCACGGACATCGAGGGTGACATCGTCTCGTTCGTCGATGCGCTCGGCATCGACGAGGTCGTCGAGGCTCGCCGACTGGATCGAACCGTGTTCGTCGACCTCCCTGACTTCGACTCGACGTTTCTCGATCATCGTTCGATCGTGGAGTCGGTCCTGTCGGTGGTAGATGCGATCGTCTGGGTGCTCGACCCGGAGAAGTACGCCGACATCGTCATACATGAAGAATTCATCGAACCTCTCAGTGCGCACCAGGACCAGATGTTGTTCGTCATCAACAAGGCGGACCGGCTCGGGACCTCCGCGAGGGCCGTCGTCGAGAGCTTGCGCATCCATCTCGTCGCCGAGGGATACCGGGCCCCGCAGATAGTGACGACGGTCGCGGCGGCATCCGAGTCGACCGATCTGGATGTGGAGGACCTGTCGGCTGCGCTCGAAGCCCGTTTCGACCGCAAACGGTCAGCGGAGGCACGAATCGGTTCGGCAGTCGGCGCCGAAGCGAACAGGCTCTGGAAGGTCATGGCAGATCAACCGGATGGATCACGCACACCGGAATCGGCGCTCGTCATGGCATCATTGGCGTCGTTGGGTGTCGCAGCCGCCGAGATTCGACATGCGAGAACCGAAAGGACGGGCAGATAGCCGTGTGGGATTCGATAGGTGACTGGATTTCCGATTTCTGGTCTGCAAACGCAACGGCGATCGTGTCCACGCTCGCGGTGATCGTGGTCGCGTTCATCGTTACGAAGCTCGCTCGTCGAGCAGTTCGCAGGTGGGAGACCAAGATCGAGGAGGAACTCTCCACCTCCGACGACGCCAAGGATCGCGAACGGGGGCAGCGGCTGGTCACAATCGCAGATGTCTTCCAGATCGTGATCTCCGTGTCGGTCGTCACGATCGTGATCCTGACGATCATGGGAGTCTGGGGCATCCCGATGACTCCGCTGGTCGCAGTCGCGTCGACGATCGGCGTCGCCGTGGGGTTCGGGGCACAGGACTTCGTCCGCGATGTGATCGCCGGGTTCCTCATACTCGTCGAGGATCAGTACGCGATCGGGGACGTGGTCACGATCGCAGGCGTCAGCGGAAGCGTCGAATCAATCAAGCTTCGAACCACCGTGCTGCGCGACCTCGACGGCAACCAGCACTACGTTCCGAACGGTCAGATCCACGTCGCGACCAACCTCACATCGGAGTTCTCGCGGCTGGTGGTCGACATACCGATTTCGTACGAAACCGAAGTTGACCGGGCGATGGACGTGATCATCGAAGAAGCGAACGCGTTTGCGTCATCTGATCAGTGGAAGAGCCGGTTCCTCGAACCTCCCCAGATGCTTGGGGTCAACAAGCTTGGTGATTCCGCCGTCGACCTGCGCCTTCTGATGACGTTGACGTCCGAGAGTCGCTGGGAAGTGAAACGAGAATTCCTGCGCCGGATCAAGATCAGGCTTGACGACGAGGGGATCGAGATCCCGTATCAACACATCACCTTTGTCGGTCGACCGGGCGATCCGGGGCCCGATCCCGTGGCCGGTGACACCGCCACGGAATGAGGGCACGCGGGGTCAATCCGACGGTCGCAACACGACCAATCCGTCATCGTCGGGTCTGATGGTCAATGACACGGTTGTACCGAGCAGCTCACCATCTGCCTGAAACGGGGCAGGCGGCTCGGCACTGATCGTGAGTTCGCGGTATTCCGACCACACGTGGGCACCCTTGCGGTCTTCGTGGCCTCGTCGGGCGACGGCGCGCGTCAGGAGTCCCGTCGAGTTCCTGAACCCGAGCGCATCGACCGCAAGCGTGGCAAGTCCGTTCGGGGCGTCGCGGGTCAGGTGCAGAGGGATGCGACCGAAGTACGTGTACGGATCGTGGACCTGGGTCAACGCGGCGACCGCGTCGAATGTCCCCCCGTCGGCCTCGATCCGAAGATTCGGCAGGCGGTTCTTCCAGTCGGCGGTGAGGCGGCCGAGCGCGGTCGAGGCGTAATGAACGCCACCGAAACGGAGTTTCGCATAGGGCTTGCGTTCGGCGGCTTCGACCACAGCAGCGTCGAAGCCGACACCGACGGAAAAGGTCGCGACCCGCGAGATCGGTCCGGACGCGGACTCACCACTGAGCACGGCTACTCGAGTCGGTCGCGGGTCGTAGGTGACGGCGGATTGCGCTGCCTTCTTGGGGTTCTGGGGGATGTTCAGTATCCGGGACAGCACGTTCGTCGTGCCCGCAGGAATCAGCCCGAGGGCGGTCGTCGAACCGACAAGTCCGTTGGCGACATGGTGTGCCACACCGTCCCCGCCCATGGCGAATACTGCATCGACCCCTGCCGCGGAAGCCTTTCGGCTTTCTGCCAGCGTTTCGGCGCCACTGACCGGCCACTGCGTTTCGAGGTCGTACGCCGTCGAGAGCGCGGTGACCACCTCGCGGAAGAGCCCACCGGTGAACTGGGACGCTGACGGGTTGGCGATGAGTATCGCGGTTGGCATCGTCCGAGGGTATCGGGGACGACGCGTAGGGTCGCCCCAGTTTTTCGGGCCCGCTCTACAGCGTGAGGAGCTTCTCGACCTGCTCGCGTAGGTCGGTGGGTCGGAAGGGCTTCGTCATGAATGCGTCTGCGCCTCCCTGGGCTGCCCTGTCGGCTACTTCTGGTTGGGCATGCGCCGTGAGCACCAACACTTTCAGGTGCTC
>CAYTWC010000061.1:0-8501 GCA_964441975.1 uncultured Acidimicrobiaceae bacterium
TTCGCACAACGCGAGGGGTCTTTTCAGTCGATCCGGACCTACGTGGAGGTCGACTCCATCGACGACGTCCTTGCGAAAGCCGTCAAAGCGGGCGGCAATGTCGTCCTCGCGAAGTCGCCGATCTCCGACACCAGCTGGTACGCGGTCGTGTCTGATACCGAAGGCAACCAGATGGGTTTGTACGAAGGCACCACCTGATGCACTTCCCCGTTCGGTTCTCGTGCTGAACTCCTACGCGGCGTCAGCGCTGCGACGCAGCTTGAAATCCACAACGAAGGTCACTCGGCGCTGCCCAGCGTCCATGGATTCCCACATTCCGATGACCCACCGGGAGAAGCACCTGGCGGCTCATCGGTGATCGGTGTTCCTCAGTCGATTGGTGATCCATTCCCCGAGGGCCGCCATGGCTTCGTCTGCCTCGGGGAGGAATCCCGCGAACAGGTGCCAAACGTGGGGCATCTGGTCGACCACCGTCAGGTCGACATCGACGCCGCATCCGCGCGCCTTCTCTGCGAATCGAGTCGAGTCATCACGCAGAATCTCCGCGGCGCTGACATGTATGAGTATCGGCGGCAATCCGGTCAGATCTCCGTAGAGCGGCGAGACGTACGGGTCTGTCAGGTGACGATCGTCGACATACAGCGATGCTGTCTCTGCGATGCCCTCAGGATCCAGCATCACCTCGGTTGAGGCATTGGTGTTGAGCGACGAACCGCTCAACGCCAAGTCGGTCCACGGTGAAACGACCGCAGCGCACGCAGGGAGCGGGTCGCCCCCATCTCGGAGCGCGAGGAGCAGGGCGAGCGCGAGGCCACCACCCCCAGAGTTGCCCACGACCGCTATGTCGGACGGGTCGGTCCCCCTATCGAGCACCCACCGATACGCTGCAACGACGTCGTCCAGTGCAGCGGGGAACGGTGCTTCCGGAGCGTTGCGATATCCCACATTGAGGACCCGCGTCGACGTAGTTTGAGAGAGCAGTGCGGAGAACGACCTGTTGCTGCTCAAGCTGCCAAGGGAGTATCCACCGCCACGCAGTGACAAGATCACTGATTCGACAGCCACGCCGGCTGCCGTCACCCATTCACTCGTCACCCCGTTCGTGGTGACGAGGTCAATCGTCGTACCGTCGGGCGCTGACCCGGCCGCACTCTCGAATGCTGCTCGCTGCTGAGCCAACGTCATGGATCCGAGATCCTCGCTTCGAAGCAGGTCGTTGATCATCTCGAGTTCATCACTTGGCATGACGATCAGCCTACGGCTGGCATTGTGACTGGTACATCGCTCGTGGGCTGGCCGATTGTGCTGGACGTACGCGTGTGGGAAGGGCGGCTCCGAGGTAGTGTGCGCACCGTGACCTCCTCATTCCGCCCGAGCGCGCTCACGCACCTTCTCGTCGTGGCAGACACATCGGTCAGTCGCGATTGGTATGTGGATGTTCTCGAAGCCTCCGTGTACGGGGAGTACGGGGATTCGGTCGTTCTCGATCTGTTCGGCAATTGGATCCTGCTCGTCACCGGGAGCGGACCTACGAACGACAAGCCCGATGTCACGATGGCCCCGCCGGATGATCCTCAACGCGCCTCGGCGGAGATCATCTTTCGTGTCGACGACTGTCGCGGGCTCCACCACCTCTTGTCCGATAGGGGAGCCGAGTTCCTGACCGAGCCGGTCGATCGCGGAGGAGAGATCCGTTGCTTCTTCCGCGATCCTGACGGCCACTTGTTCGAGATCAGCGAACTCGTCGCGTCGTAGGTCCCGGTGCGGCCGTGATCGCTTCGCAGATCACGTGACAGGAGTCGGCGACCGACCGGACAGCCATCTCGGTGGCGACCCGTTCGCCGTCCAGCTCCGAACAGTTACGAGGTGCGTTCTTCCCCGCAGGTCGCTTCGAACGTTCCCTCTGCGAACTCCACGAAATCCGCGGAGAAGACCGTCTGGGAGCCCGCCAGCGACATGGTCCCGCGAACGGTGTTCCCGTCGATCTCGGCTGACGTGACCAGGCTCTGACCTTCAGGAACGTCCGCGTTTCCGGCGATGTTCACGTCCTCGGGGTCCGCGAGCCATCGGACATCCCCGATGTCGACCTGAACCGAGTTGACCTCGCCGACCTCGGATGGATCGGTATCGGGGTGCAGGATCACCAGCCCGAGGCTGCCGTCGCCGCCATCTGCCATCGGCAGCTGGACCGAGAAGATCCCGAACAGATCGGTGAGACATTGCGCGACGATGGCGCCTTCGGTGGAGAACTCGTACGTCTCGTCGCCGATCGTGACCGTGGCGGTCGAGGCACCTTCGCCACCACCGCTGTCACTTGCCGGTGTCGTTGTCGTCACGTCGCCGCCGTCGGAGCTCGCGGCTGTCGTCGTCGTGACGTCGGAAGCGGAGCTGTCCGTGCTCGAGCCGTCCTCCGAATCACCGCTGCATGCGGTGACGACAAGAACCATGGCGACCAAGAGAACTGGGATTCGCATCGCGTGACTCCTTTGGAATGTGCACCCAACCTAGCTGGTACCGGGTGAAGCTTCCAGCGGTGGTGGGCGATGTGCTCAGGGAAACCGTGGTGGCTATGGTCCATGCGGTTGTGTCGCGTTGAGAGGTAGGCAGTGTCTGTCGTTGAAGTCCAAGATCTGACCAAGGTCTATGCGGACAAGACGGTCGTCGATGGCGTGTCGTTCTCCGTGGAGGAGGGCGAGATCTTCGCCATTCTCGGACCGAACGGGGCGGGCAAGACGACCACGGTCGAATCGATCGCAGGGCTGCGAACACCGGATGCGGGGCGCATAGGAGTCTTCGGCTTCGACCCGATCGCCGACCGGGCCGCTGTCCGTTCCCGCCTCGGAGTCCAACTCCAGGAGAGTCGCTTCCAGGACCGAGCGAAGGTGCGAGAGGTGGTCGAGACGTTTGCCGCTTTGTATCCGGACCCGGTCGAGGTCGGACCGCTTCTCGACCGGCTCGGCCTCACGGAGAAGGCCGAGACGCAGTACGCACGCCTCTCGGGTGGACAACAGCAACGAGTGTCGATCGCAGTTGCTCTCGTCGGGCGACCCGACGTCGTGATCCTCGATGAGTTGACCACGGGCCTGGACCCACAAGCCCGACGGGACACCTGGAGCCTCGTCGAGGACCTCAAGGACAGCGGCGTCACGATCATTCTCGTGACCCATTTCATGGAAGAGGCGGAACGGCTCGCCGACCGTCTTGCGCTGATCGACGACGGACGCCTCGTCGCTCTGGACACCCCGCGCGGACTCGTCGAGAGCGTCGGGTTGGATCAACACCTGCGCTTCTCGACGGCAGCGACCGTAGAAGACGAATGGCTGACCACGCTCCCTGAGGTGACCGCGGTTTCACGAGCACGCGATGAGATCGTTGTCGCTGGGAACGAGAAGATGCTGTTCTCGGTGGTGTCCATGCTCTCGGAACGGAACATCGTCCCCGATCGACTGCAAGTAGACCAGACGACACTTGACGATGCGTTTGTGGCGCTCACCGGGCGGAAGTTGGAGTCGACGGAGGACCAGTCGTGACTGCTCTCGCCGCCCTCGTCAAGACCCAGTCGAAAGTCTTCGCCCGGGAACCCTTGTCGGTCTTCTTCGGTCTGGTGTTCCCAGCGCTGCTCCTCGTCGTGATCGGTACCGTGTATCCCGGCGCAAGCGATCCGGATCCGGGACTGGGTGGTCGTAGTCTCGTCGAGATCTACGCACCGGTGAGCATCACCCTCGGTCTCGCCACCGTGGCGCTTTCGCTCCTCCCTGCGGTGCTGGGTGGTGATCGGGAGAAGGGAATCCTGCGGAGGCTTTCAACGACGCCGGCGCACCCGAGAACGATGGTCGGGGCGCACCTCGTCGTCCAGTTGGCAGTCGTGACGATCGCGACCGTCTCTGCGATTATTCTGGGAGTCGTTGTGTTCGGACTCGGATTTCCCGAGAGTCCGGGTTGGTTCCTCGTCTCGTATGTGCTCGGCGCCGTCTCACTGATCAGCGTCGGATTGTTGATCGGCGCACTCGTCCCGACCGCAAGTTCAGGGCAAGGGATCGGGATGCTCTTCTACTTCCCGCTCCTGTTCTTCGCTGGGGTCTACCTCCCGCTGGAAGTGATGCCAGGCGCGGTTCGGACCGTGAGCGGTTACACCCCGAGCGGTGCTGCGGTTCAGGCGCTGTCGGCGAGTTGGGCGGGGGGCACCCCTGACATCTCCAATATCGTCGTCATGGTTGCGTATACGCTCGTCGTGGGTTCCCTGGCCGTGGTGTTGTTCCGCTGGGACTGACCCGGCGATGCACCCTCGACACGTCGCCTATCCGGCGTTCTGCGATGGTGTGATGGGGATCGCATAGGCCACGATGTTGTCCTCGTAGCTTCGCAGCTCGCGATTGAAGTCACCGCCACACGTGATGAGCGTCAGGACAGGGTCGCCGCTCTTGGCAAAGACACGATCCTTCGGGAGATCCCCCTTGCTGTACTGAGCAAGCTCGACGATCTCGAAGGATCTCTCCGACCCGTCGTCGAATCCCACCGACACGACATCTCCGACGCTCGCATCGTTTAGGTAGCGGAACACTCCGGGCCGCCCGTCGAACGAGATGTGTGCGGCCAGGACCGCCGAACCGGGCTCCCCGGGGTTCGGATTGAATCGGTACCACCCCACGGCATCGGCACCTGGGATCTCCATGTCGCCGTTGTCAGCGACTCCGACGTCGACGACACCCGCATCAGAGACACCGATGGAAGGGATCGAGATCGAGGTCGGCGACGGCCCAGCGGACTCGTGCTCCCGCTCGTCGTAGATAGCGGAGCCGAGCGACGTCGTTCGTGGCGAGAGGGGCGAGAGTGGCTCGGACGCCGTCGTCGTCGTCGTTGTGGTCGACGCAACGGCGCGGGGAGGGGTCGTGGCGACGTCCCGAGACTCGATGGCTGTGCTGCTTGAGGTCGGCGCCTGGCATGCGGCGAGCAACAGCAGGAGTGGAAGGAGGATGATCGAGGAACGTCGCATATGTCGTGATTCCAGCTCCCGACGGAGCTGTGGGGAGGTGGCAACCCCTCCCCACAGCTTGATGTCGGTTTGGCTAGTTGGTCCGTCGAGCGACGACCAGACCGGTACCGATGCCGAGCACTGCGAGGACCGCGAAGCCCGCGAGTGCCGTCGTCGAGATTCCCTCGTCGATCGGGCTGTTGCCCGTCGGGACGCTCTCAGGAGCCGATCCGAGACCCGTGATGGATTCGGTCAGGACTGTGATCGATCCGGCGTCGAGCGAGCCGACGGCGTAGACGATCAGCGAGGTCCCGTCGTTGACAGCGAGATCCGCAGGCCCGATCACGACCGGATCGTCGGCACCGGTCGGGACGACCTCTGCCGAGTAGGTCGCCGCTGGTACGTCGGCGCTGTCCTCGTTCGGGTTCGACAGGTTGCTGAACAGCACGTCGCCGTTCGCTTTCACGTCAACGGCAGGTGCCGCTGCGGTGTGGCGAACAACCAGACGACCGTTTCCGGCGTCGATGCTGCTTGTGTCGTTTGCGAAGACGCTCAATGTAGGCGTTCCATCCGCCGCCAGGTTGGCGATGATGGAGTAGTTGCCGGACGCGGGGAGGTCTGTGTCTCCTGCGTCGATCGCAACCGTGTCCGTGCCGGCGAGCTTCACCTGCAGGTTCACGAGGGTTGCGCCGGCGAGTGCCGACAGGTCCTCCGTGTCACCGAAGTTGAAGTCGGCGAACACGATTGCGTCGTCCACCCACACATCGACCGGAGTGTCCGGAATGCCGTGGATGAGATGGATACGGGCTGCCTCTTGCGCCATTGCTGGTGCTGCGAGGGCGAGCGTCACGATCGTCGCGGCGAATACCGCAATCAGTCGTTTCATGATGTTCCCTTTCGTCGGGGTCTTAGCACTAATTCGACGCCCCAACGAAAACGGATGACATTGGTTCACGGAATCGGCATAAGGCCCGGAAGCGAAGGGTGGACTGGTGTCAGCCGAAGAGCTGGATGCCCTTGCGGTTGCGATACACCCTGTCGAGTTCGTTGAACACTGCAGGGATCAGCGACAACCCGATCACGATGAGCCACTCGGACCCCTGGAGCGATGTCGTGTCGAGCATGCGCTGGAGCATCCCGAGTTCGATTGCTGCCCATGTGAGGAACCATCCGAGGGCGATCCACGCGAGGTAGGGGAACATTGGTTGGGAGAACCACGGACGGTTCTCTCGGCGGAGCACCAACCCGATGTTGACGGTACTCAGGGCAACCACGGCGAAAGCCATCGTCATGGATACGGACGCAACGGTGATGTCGGGCTCGTCCGGGCCGTACACCAACATGAGCAGGGCGGGGATCGAAACCAGGAGGCCCGTGATCACCCACCGGGGCACCGTTCTGCGGTTCACGATTCTCGTCCCGGGACGGCGGGGCGGAACGTCCATGACTCCGGGATCGGAGACATCGGCGATGAATCCGACGACGATTGCGACCACGACGAACAGTTTGCAGAAGAGCAGCATCATCGGGAAGAGAGCGACACCCTCGTTGATGTTCAGGATCGTGGCGAACAGCATCAACATGAGCACCGACGACAGCACGGACAGCTGGAGTCGGACATACGACGAGATCCGGCGGTAGATGTCACGCCCGAGTTCGACCGCTTTGACGAGCGTTGCGAAGTTGTCGTCGGTGAGGATCATCTTCGCCGCCTGCTTCGTGACCTCCGAACCGCTTCCCATGGCGACACCGATATCCGCCTGTTTGAGCGCAGCGGCGTCGTTGACGGCATCACCCGTCATCGCAACGACGTCGCCACGTCGCTGCATGAGGGATGCCAGTCGAACCTTGTCCTCCGGAGCGACCCGTCCGAACACGTGGAGGTCATCGAGCTGATCGAGCACCTGATCATCGGAGAGCGTTCCGAGTTCGAGTCCTGTGACGACACCCGGACCGAGGCCGAGCTGGTCCGCAATGGCCCTCGCCGTGATCGTGTGGTCACCGGTGATCATGCGAACGTCGATACCCGCACCGAGGGCGACATGGACCGCGTCGCGAGCCTCGACTCTGAGCGGGTCGATGATCCCGACGAGAGCGATGAACACAAGTTCGCCGACGGCGTCGAACGGATCGTCCATGGCGGCAGCCATCCGCTCGTCGTCGAGGTCGCGCGCCGCAAAGCCGAGCACCCGAAGTCCCTGCTCGGACAACTCGCGGTTTGCCGCGACGATTTCGTCGCGAACCGTGTCCATCGAAACGATCTCTCCGTACCACAGTGCACGGTCGCACCGATCGAGGACGACATCGGGGCCGCCTTTGACGCTCACGACGTGCGGGTCGTTCAACACACCTTCGGCCATCGACGATGGTCGGTCGTGGAACGTCGCCATGAACTTGTACTCAGAATCGAAAGGGACCTCTGTGACGCGGGGGAGTGCACGTCGGGTCTCGACGGCATCGACACCGATCTTGGCAGCGAGCACGACGAGTGCTGCTTCGGTCGGATCGCCGATCACTGACCCGTCGTCACCGACGGTTGCATCGCTGCAGAGACTCAGGCCGAGTGCCAGCCTGGAAAGGTCCGGGGTCGGATCGCCTGCAACGCCGAGGATCGCGCCTTGTTTCGAGTACCCGGTCCCCTCGATGCGATACCACCGACCACCGGCCATCATCCGCGTCGCTGTCATGGCGTTCATCGTCAGGGTGCCCGTCTTGTCGCTGTTGATCGCGGTCGTTCCCCCGAGCGTCTCGACATCCGTGAGGGTCTTCACGACCGCCTTCGCCTCGGAGAGATGTCGGGCACCGGACGAGAGCATCGTCTGGACGAAGGTTGGAAGACCGGTCGGTATCGATGCAATCGCCGTCGAGATGCACAAGAGCATCACCGTCTCGAAGTCTTGGCCGCGTGCGACTCCGGCTATGGCGATGACGGCGACTGCCGCCCATGCAATGAACCCGAACACCTTCGTCAGTCCATCGAGCTCCCGCTGCAACGGAGATCGCGACCGCTTGACGGCGGTCACCATCCCGGCGATGTGTCCCATCTGGGTCGCTTGACCGGTAGCCGTGACGACAACGGTCGCGGTCCCGCGGGTGACCTGTGTGTTTTGGAAGACCATGTTCGTGCGGTCACCGAGCGCAACCTGTTCGTCCGCGATGGCCAGCGTGTCCTTCGCCACGGGTGCGCTTTCGCCGGTGAGCGCGGCCTCCTGGACCTCGAGGCTCGCCGATGAAAGGATCCTGCCGTCGGCAGGAACCACGTCTCCCGATTCCAGCAGCACGATGTCGCCGGGCACGAGCAGCGACGCATCGACCTCGACGATCCTGTCTGATCGGCGTGCGCGTGCGAGCGACACCTGAAGCTCGGACAGTGCCTCGACGCTTGCGCGTGCTTTCCGTTCCTGATTGGTCCCGACGATCACATTGAATGCGACGAGCGCACCCACGATCAACGCGGTGGAGACCTGCTCGATGAGGAGCCCCGCCAGAGCGACGACGATAAGCATGATGTTCATCGGATTGCCGAGTT
>CAYTWC010000061.1:8511-9070 GCA_964441975.1 uncultured Acidimicrobiaceae bacterium
GACCAGGTGCTCGGCGGGGGCTCCCTCGGGATTTCGTTCGGCCCGTACTCATCGAGACGTCTCTGGGCCTCGATGTCATCCAAACCGTGGGTGACATCGACGATCAATTTCGTTCCGATGGCATCCCCGTCCATCGCGTGCCAGGTGACGTCCTGGGTGCTCGTGGAAACAGCGGACTGGTCGAAAATCGAGGGAGTATCCGTATCACTCATGGTGTGCTCCAAGCGGACATGGAATGGATCGGTCGGTGGATGGTCTACGCCGTCGATGGTCACGGTTCGGGTCGCTCATCGCCGTGCGCGCCTCATCAAACCACACCCCGTGTCGTCATGCGACGCACCGAAGGCAAGATCGAAGTGCGTCCCCGACGCTTGGTCGCGACCGGGAACGCCGGTGGTAGCCTCGCCAGAACACGACGTCCCTTCTCCGTGCGGGTCGGGGCTGCTCACCCTACGTTCAAAGAACCACCGGCTGTCCCGGTGCAAGGAGACCGCCCTGGCACACGACCTCAGGAACCGCAGCTTCCTCAAGGAGCTCGACTTCACGCGGGACGAGTTCA
>CAYTWC010000062.1:0-1426 GCA_964441975.1 uncultured Acidimicrobiaceae bacterium
CTGCTTGAGCAGCCGGACTTGTTGTTTCGATGAGTCCGACACGATGTAGATCGGTGTGAAATCATTGTCGATGTCGATCCCGAACCGCGTTGCCTTCCACTTGTCCTGCTTCGACGGCGGGAGCTGCGCCTTCTTTGCAGGGATGTCGCGGATGTGCCCGATCGAAGATTCGACGATGTAGTCGGGACCGAGGTACCCACCGATGGTCTTCGCCTTGGCGGGCGACTCGACGATGACAAGTTTCTTCGGCAATGTGCTTTCCGATCCGATTCGGGAGACCAGCAATACGACAGGTCGCCCCGCATGTCAAGGGCGACACGCGGGGCGGAACCTAACGGATGTGGGGCGCAAACCCGCCACGCAGTCTTTCCACGACCCGTTCCCACGTGAATTCCTTGACGACGAACGCACGGGCGGCATCACCCATTCCACGAGCCTCGACTGGGTTGTCGAGGAGGTGCTCGAGGTACATCGCGATGTCCTGTGGGCTCGTAGCGACGAACCCGGTCTGGCCGACGATCACGGTCTCGGGGGACCCGCCTGAGTCACCTGCGATGACCGGCAGCCCGGTTGCGGCGGCTTCGAGGAAGACAAGTCCGAGTCCCTCGACTTCGAGCCCGGCCCACCGCGATCGACATGGCATCGCGAAGACATCCATTTCCCGGTACAAGCCAGCCAGTTCGGACCACGGCACGTCGATCTCGAACCGGGTCGTGACCCCGAGACGGGAAGCAAGCCTTCTGAGTCGCCTCTCGTCGCGGCCCTTCCCGACGAGAAGAACCTCGACATCCCGATCCATGAGCGCAACAGCCTCGAGCAGTCGCGCTTGGCCTTTCCTCGGAACGAACCGGCTGACACACCCGACCACCGGAACGGCATTGGCACGGCGCACGGCGGGCGGTGTGAACGTGTCCACCTCCACGCCGGCACCGAGGACATCACACGGCTCCCCGGAAAGCGACTCGACGTGACCGGCGGTGAAACGGCTCACAGCGAATCGCACGTCTGCGGCTGCGAGGGTCCGACCGAGTTTCCCTCCGACGACCGGGGCCGCACCGGGAAGGGTCACTTCGGCGCCGTGATTGAGGATCCCGAACGGGATGCCGAATTCACTGCGCAGCTTCGGCCCCAACGGTGTCAGTGGGTGGGGCGCTCCGAACAGGATCGCATCCGGCTCGAACGTCCGCACCGTTTCGGCGGCGAGCTCGTACACCGCCGAGGTCGGGAGCATGTACGACCGTTCGCCGCGAGTGACGCCGCTCTCGTCGTCCGAGGCGTTGTGGTCGGCCGGCGCGAGCACATGGATCGGATCCGGGTAGGCATCGACCAGGTTCTGCAGATACATCTGGATCCCGCCCGGTTTCGGTGGGAAGTCGTTGGTGATGATGAGGAGACGCACGTCAGGTCTCGAGGTGCGGTGCGACGT
>CAYTWC010000062.1:1436-9009 GCA_964441975.1 uncultured Acidimicrobiaceae bacterium
AACGATGCGAGAACCATGTGCGAGTCCGTCATGATGAAGCTGGACATTGCCGTGTTCCTGGGAATCGCGATGCGTCCCCGACCTGCATTCTTCAGACCGAGCACGTTGACGGCCAGCGCACGTATCGACGCTCCGTGGGACACCGCCACGAGTTCGTCCGTCGTTGTCATCGCTGCGAGCCGCTGCGTTGTTTCGCGCATTCTAAGACCTGCGCCCTGGAGGGACTCGCCGTGACCGCCTCGGGGAAGATGGTCGCTGACACCCTGCTCGTACGAGGCGATGTCCTCAGGATGGCGCTCGAGGATCTGGGCGGTCGTGAGACCTTCCCAGGCTCCGAACGACATTTCGACGAGCCCGTCGTCAGTCGAAACGGGCGTACCGTGCCTCGACCCGATGATCTCAGCCGTGCGGCTCGTTCGTTTGAGCGGCGAGCTGAAGATGCTCTCGACGGGAGCCACGTATGGCGCGACCGCTGCGGCCTGCTGCTCACCGAGTTCGGTGAGAGGTGTGTCGGTACTGGCGTCCCAGGTTCCTGCGACGTTGCCGAGCGACTGGCCGTGTCGAACGAACGTGACAGTCCGCCCGCTCGGCGCGAAGTGGTTGGGGGCAGCATCGAGGTGGGTCGCGTCGTTGAAGGTCGAGATCGTCCGTGATCCGTCGTCGTAGATCTTCACGACCGAGATAGCGGTGTTGTGCGAAGGCATCATGGGACCACCGCCTGCAAAGCCTGCGATTGCACCAAGGAGCGCCCAGATCACTCCACCGTGCGCCACGACGACGGCATGTTCGTCATCGGCGAGGTCGTCGACGACGCCGTCGAATGCGGCGGTGACACGATCGGTGAACGCCGAAAGCTGCTCGCCACCCCCGGGGGCGATGTCCTCCCAACGCAGGAACGCCTGCCATTCTTCCGGATACCGTTCGGCGATCTGTGCCGACGTCAGACCTTCCCAACGGCCGACACCGAACTCGCGGAAGCCGGGGGTGGGGATCCCGCCACCAAAGGCCTCTGACGTCGCCATCGTCCTCGGGAGGTCTGAGGCATAGACGACGTCGGGGGACCAATCCGCCACTCGCTTCGACAGTCGATCGATCTGATCGAAACCCCGGTCCGAGATCCCGGAATCGGCGAAGCCCTGCCACGTGCTCGTCGCGTTGGCGTTCGTTTCGGCGTGTCTGATGAGTGTGACGGTCTTTGCCACGTGCCCTCCCCGCTTCGGCACCGTAGGCTAGGAAGATGCAGGTCGTTCACATGTTTGCAACCGAGGCGAACCTTCCGGATGCCGGCGGAGGCGCGTGGATCGTGTGGATCCTCCTCGCCGTCGGGATCGTTGCGCTGTGGCTCATGATCCGCAACACGCGCAAGAAGGCGTACAAGGACTACTGGGATCGCAAACGGGCAGAAGAGGAACGCCGCCTGAACGATCCTGACATGAAGCACCCCGACGAGGAATGACGACAGCCGTCGCGGGTTCTGAGGCCAAGATTCAGGTCGACTTCGCAGTGTAGATGTCGTAACCCGCAGAGACATTGACTAGGTAGGACAAGAGAGAAGGGCCGCCGGTTGCCCGACGACCCTTCTGTCTTCTTGGCTCTTGCCTCTTGCTTCTTGGTTCTTTACAGGATTCCGCCTGCGCTGACGAACGCCGAAGCGAAGATCAGCGACACGATGGTCATGACCTTGATCACGATGTTCATCGCAGGACCGGATGTGTCCTTGAACGGATCACCGATCGTGTCACCGACGACGGCAGCCTTGTGGGCGTCGGAACCCTTGCCACCGAAGGCACCGGCCTCGATGAACTTCTTGGCGTTGTCCCATGCACCACCGGCGTTCGCCATGTAGATGGCGAGCAGGAATCCGGAAATCAGCGCACCGGCGAGAACGCCGCCGAGCATCTCGACGGACAGGAATCCGACGATGAGCGGAAGTGCCACAGCCATGGCACCGGGGATGATCATCTCCCGCAGCGACGCCTTCGTGGAAATGTCGACACACTTTGCATACTCAGGCCTGACGCCCGCCTTGCCCTCTCGCAGACCGGGGATCTCACGGAACTGACGGCGGACTTCTTCGATCATCTGGAACGCGGCACGGCCGACGGCCTGGATCGTCATCGCTGCGAACAGGTACGGGAACATCGCTCCTATGAAGAGCCCGACGGCGACCTTGATGTCGAGGATGTCGAACTTGGCGACTCCGACTGCCGAAGCAAACGTGAAGAACAGGGCAAGCGCGGTGACGGCGGCAGAGGCGATCGCAAATCCCTTTGCGACAGCGGCCGTCGTGTTCCCGAGCGAGTCGAGCTGGTCCGTCGCCTCACGGACCTCAGGCTCGAGTTCTGCCATCTCGGCGATTCCGCCGGCGTTGTCAGCGATCGGACCGTACGCATCGACCGAGACGGTGATGCCGAGGGTTGCGAGCACACCGATCGCGGCGATGGCGACGCCGTAGATGCCGCCGTTCTCAACGGCGAGTTCGCCCGCCCAGTGAGCCGCACCCATTCCGACGGCGACGACGATGACCGAATACGCGGCCGATTTCTTGCCCTCCGCGATTCCGGCAAGCGTCACGGTCGCGGGACCCGTTTCTGCCTGACGCGCGATCTCTTTAACGGTCTTGTAGTGATCCGACGTGTACCACTCGGAGATCTTGCCGACGAGCATGCCGACAGCAAGGCCGACGACGACGGCAACGAAGAAGCCCCACGGGTTCTTGACACCCTCGACGCCGCTGAACATGACCGGGGTGAGGACGGCAACGCCCACGACGGTGATGCCGGCAGCGGCCCATGTGCCGATATGAAGCGCCCTGGCGAGGTTGTCACCCTTCGGCTTGACGAGGAACGATCCGATTATCGACGCAGCCATACCGATGGCGGCGATCATCAGCGGATAGAAGATCGCGTGGGGCAGGAACGCACTCCCGGCGAAAACGATCGATGCAAACGCGATCGGTGCGACAAGCGACCCGACGTAGGATTCGAACAGGTCGGCACCCATGCCGGCCACGTCGCCGACATTGTCACCGACGTTGTCGGCGATGGTCGCCGGGTTGCGAGGGTCATCCTCGGGGATCCCGGCTTCGACCTTTCCGACGAGGTCGGCGCCCACATCGGCCGCCTTCGTGTAGATCCCCCCACCGACACGGGCGAACAACGCAATCGACGAGCCACCGAGACCGATGGCCGTGACGATGTCGACCCATTCGTCGCCGACGTCGAGGATGTCACGGAAGAACCAGATCCCGAGGGAGAAGCCGAGCAAACCGAGGCCTGCAACGGTGAAGCCCATCACCGCACCGCCGCGGAACGCTACAGGAAGCGCACCAGCGGTGCCGCCGGTGCGAGCCGCTTCAGCCGTCCTCGCGTTGGCTGCCGTTGCGATCCGCATGCCGATGAATCCGGCGAGAGCCGAGAGCACTGCGCCGAACACATAGGCGACGGCACCCCACGGGCGACCCCAGTCGAGCAATGCGAAGATCAGCACCGCCATGATCGCGACGAACCCGGCGATCGCGATGTACTCGCGCCGCATGAACGCCATCGAGCCTTCGCGGATGGCGACCATCAGTTCGGTCATTCGTTCGTTGCCTGAGGAAACGGCGAGAACCCGGCGACCGTAGACGAGCGCCAGGATCAGAGCCGCAACACCCATGCCCATGGCGACGTACAGCCATAGTTGTGGATCTGCCACGGAAAATCACTCCTGTTGTGGGAAGAGGTTCAAACCGGCGGCAGTATATCTACAACGGCTTCCCACACGCAGGTCCGGCCCTCGATCCGGAATCTGCCGAACAGCGCATCGGTCGGGCGGGTCGTATCGGTCAGCGCTTCCAGACCTCGGGGTTCAGGAGGATCAGGATCGGGAGGATCTCGAGCCGTCCGACGATCATCAAGGACGAAAGGAGCCATTTGCTCAAACCGGGAAACCCGCTGTAGTTCCCCGTCGGACCGACCTCGCCCAGACCCGGGCCGACGTTGCCGAGTGAGGACGCGACCGCCGTGAACATCGTCACCATGTCCTCGCCCGCATTCGCTAGCGAGCTGATGATTGCGATGAGGAACACACCGGTCATCAGGGCGAACATGTACAGCAGGAAGAAGGTCTGCACCGTTTCGACGACGAGGTCAGGGATCGGATCCTTGCCCACTCGGGTCACGAATACGCCCCGAGGGTGGATCAACCGGCGGACATCTGTTCTCGACGCTTCGGACAGGATCAACAACCGATCCGACTTGATCGCACCCGACGTCGAACCCGCCATGCCCCCGACGAACATCAGCCCGACGATCATCACGCCAAGTGCCGGTGACCACAGGGCGAAGTCGACCGTGCCGTATCCGGTCGTCGTCACGATCGTCAGGGACGTGAAGATCGAATCCCTGATGGTCGTCGATACCGATCCGCCCCACGTTCCGATCATCATGAGGATCGCGGCGAGGGAGACGATCCCGAGGTAGACGCGCAGTGGCGCCGACCGGAAGTATGCGAGATGGTCCCTGCGGATGATCTTGTAGTGCAGTGTGAACGAGATTCCCGCGAGCAGCATGAACACGATGACGACCCACTGCGAATACGCCGAATACGCCCCCATCGAACCTGCATTGGTGCTGAACCCACCGGTCGACAACGTTGTGAGCGAGTGGTTGAGCGCCTCGAAGAACGACATCTCGCCGAACCAGAGGAACACGACTTCGATCGCCGTGAGGGCGGCGTAGACGTACCAGAGGCGCTTCGCCGTTTCCGAGAACCGCGGCGTGAGGCGGTCCGGGTTCGGACCGGGCGACTCGGCACGAGCGAGCTGGACGGCCCCCATGCCGAGAAGGGGAAGGATGGCCACGGACAAAACGATGATCCCCATGCCACCGACCCACTGTGTCAAAGACCGCCAGAACAGCACTCCGTGGGACAGCAAGCCCGGATCGGCGAGGATCGATGCGCCGGTCGTGGTGATGCCTGCTGACGACTCGAACACAGCGTCGTTGATGTTCGGGATCGAACCGGTCAGGAGATACGGGAGGGCACCGAAGAGCGCGATCGCGATCCACGCGAGGCCGACAGCACCGAAACCTTCTTTCGTGCTCAGTTCCCCGGGTCGATCGAAGCGCTTCCACAGCACGAATCCGACGAGCGCCGTGAGGAACGCCGATCCGAGGAGACCTGGGAGCTCACTCCACTCTCCGTAGATCACACTCACGATGGCCGGTGTGATCATGGCGAGGCCGATTGCACCGAGCACCGCACCAACCACATGGAGGAGATGGCGCCAGGACATGATCTATCCCGAAAGCCTCTCGGCGGCGGCGATGGCCTCAGGCAATGCGATCACGATGAGGTGGTCACCTGCCTCTATGACCGTGTTGCCGCGTGGAACGAACGCTTCGTTCCCGCGTTGGACACCGCCGATGATGAGCGAGTGCGGCAGCTTGAGGTCGACGAGGCTCTTGCCGACCGCATGGGAACCCGGACCGACCTCGAGTTCGATCGCCTCGGCGTCTGAGTCCGAGAACGTCGCGACCGTATGGATCGCTCCGCGTCGGACATATCGGAGGATCTCGTTGGCTGCCGAGAGCCGTGAGCTGACTGTGGCGTCGATGCCGACACCGGCGCCGAGCCCCATCAGTTGGGTGTTCGAGAACCGGGCAATGACCTCGCGAGCGCCGAGGTCCTTGGCGATCATGCCCGAGAGGACGTTCTCGCCGTCCCACCCGGTCAGTGCCATGACGGTGTCGGCCGATCGCGCCCCTTCCGATTCAAGGAGTTTGATGTCCGATGTTTCGCCGCACACGGTGACGACCCTCGGGTATTTCTCTGCGATCATGCGACAGCGGTCCCTGTCAGGCTCGATGAGGGTCGTCTGGATACCTCTCGCGGACAAAAGACCGGCGGTGAGACGCGCCAGCCGGGTCCCACCGAGGATCATCACCTTCTCGGCTGGTTTCGACGAGAGCCCGAGCCACTTGTAGGCCTTCTCGGCAGAGTCGCTGCGCGCCATCATGAGCACGTGGTCGCCCTGTTCGAGGGTCGTATCGCCGCGCGCGATCTTCGTGTCGGGTCCATGGATCACAGCGACCACAAGCCAGTCCCACCCGACGACCGTTTCGCGGAGCTCTGCGAGCGTGCCCCCGATGATCTTGGCTCCTTGGCCGATGTAGCCGCCGATGAGTACGAGGTCCCCGTTCCCGAACTTGATCATCTCGGCGACCTCTCCACCGGAAGCGAGCGCGACGAGTTCCCTCGCGGCGGCGGCGTCGGGATCGATCACGAGATCGACACCCAGCGCCTCGACCTCGGCCTTGAGCTGGGGGTCTTCGACCCTCGCGACCTTGTAGGGAATCCCGAGACGGGTCCCGGCTGAACAGGCGAGCACGTTGACGGCGTCTGACGAGCTGACAGCAATGAGCAGATCGGCCGATTCGATGCCTGCCTGCTTGAGGGTCTCCATCGACGCACCGTTGCCCTCGATGACGAGGCAGTCGATCTCGGCTTGAGCAGTTGCAGCGACTTCCGGGTCGGATTCGATGACGACGACGTCGAGCCGCTCAAAGGACAGCTTCCGGGCGAGATACGAGCCGATGGCCCCTGCACCCACGATGACGATTCGCATAGCGCGTCAGCCTAGAGACGTTTGGTCCGGCATCCCCCATACCGACCCGCTACCCCGGTCCGAGGAGAGCCGCCGGATCGAAGGTCGCTCGACTCGTCGCACGAACGGTGACACTGCCCAACACCGGAAGGACGACCGTCCGTGCAACCGTGACAGATACTGTCCGCGCTGCCCACGATCGGTCCAACCGGCATCGGCAGGCGACGAGAACACCTCCATTCGCACGGGCGTACCGTGATGCCTCCGAAGCCGCGGATCCAGCCGCGCCGAATGGTCGAAAGGTCACAGGCGCGCCAGCGAGTGCCGCGGCGTCGGCCGCGGTTGCCGCGGTTGCGTAGGAAGCGGCGACCGCTCCCACGAGTCCGACACCCAGAGCGAAGATCAGTACGGTCGCAGCGAGAGCGACGCCGATGACCACGGAACCTTCCTCGCCGGTGGGACTCATCGCTCGACACGCATCACAGCAGTTGACTCCAAGGTGATGGTGAAACCACCGAAGATCGGAGTGGCGACCCGATGCGGAAGTGAAACGTTCACGACGGCGTCCTGCCCCACGGTCGAAGGTCGGGAGATCGTGATGCGTGCCGTGTTGCCGTTCCGCGCACCCAACGCGTCGCGAACAGCCGCTGCGGCACGCGACGTGTCCGGGGATGCCGCAGCCTCCCTCGCCCCTTCGCGCGCCGCATGCACCAACTGGATCTCGGAGCGAGCAATGACCGCCACCTCAACGGTTCCGAGGAGCAGGACGAGAATCAGCGGTGCGACGAGCGCGAACTCCACCACGGCAGACCCCGACTGGATCAAACGCTGTTCGCGACCGACACGACCCGCTGGATGACTGAGTTGAAGAATGCAGGGAGGGCGTCGGTCGTCGACGCCCATGAGATGAGCGCCAACGCGACGATCGCTGCGGCGACCAGGACGAGTGCGGCGGCGGCACCCACGCCGACGAGCCCGGCCCGT
>CAYTWC010000063.1:0-8920 GCA_964441975.1 uncultured Acidimicrobiaceae bacterium
ACTGGATGGCGACCGTGGCCACGCCGATCGTCTGGTTGCTCAGTGCCACGACCGATCTCTTCGTCCGATTGTTTGGTGGTGCCTCTTCCGATGCCGAAGGGGAGGGCTTGGCCGAATTACGGGAGATGGTCCTGACAGCGGGCTCGCTCGAACACGGACATGACGAGATCCTTCGGGGGGCGTTCGATGTTGCGGATCGCTCCCTGGCTGGCGTCATGACGCCTCGCGGGGATGTGGTGGCGGTCCGTCACGATGCCACCGTGGACGAGGCAATCGCCCAGGTCACCGAATCCGGATTCACGCGGCTCCCGGTGACCGACGAGGCGCTCGGGCTCGATGATTCTCCTGGGATCGTCACGTTGCACGACCTCGTCAACAGCGAGCGGCGCGCTGGCATCGGTGCCCTCATCCGGTCCATTCCGGCGTTCCCCGAGTCCACGAAGGTGCTTCCAGCGCTCCGGTCCATGCAGATCGACCGTTCGCCCATGGCGTTCGTGATCGACGAGTTCGGCGGCATCGAGGGCATCATCACCGTCGAGGACCTCGTCGAGGAGTTGGTCGGCGAGATCTATGACGATGTCGATGCGACCGTCGAGAGTCCGACCATGCTCGCGGACGGCACGGTCAGAGTCCCCGGCCGATTCCCTGTTCATGACCTCATCGACTTCGGGATCGAGGTGCCCGAAGGGGAGTACGCGACAGTCGCAGGGCTCGCCCTTCACGCGTTCGGCGACCTGCCCGAGGCGGGGGACAGGGCAGACATCGAAGGATGGACGCTCCAGGTGGAGTCAATGTCGGATCTGGCGATCGAGGCGGTGCGATTCATCCGCTCATAGGTTCGGCGATGCGTGTTGCTGAGACCGGATCAGTTGCGTGCCGTTGCCACGGCCGCTTCGATGGCGACACGAAGCGGTTCGTCGATCGCCCGCCATGTCGATTCGTTGGCCTCGATCACCAGGTAATAGCCGAACCCTTCATTCGGATTCAGCGCCGGTGTTGCTCCATACGCACCGACGGAGTTGACGAACCCGTTCGCTCGATCGACCCACCAGCCCAATCCGTATCCTCGGCCGAGCCCGGCACTCCCGCCGTAGGCTTCTGCCACCCGATCCGTCGCCATCCGATCGACGGATTGCCGGGACAGTACTTGCTCGCCACTGGCGCACACACCGCCTCGCAGATGCATCAGCAGGACTTCGGAGAACACCCTGGGTGTGGCATAGGCACCCGCTTCGATACTCGGGTTGTCGGTCTCGACGAGGGTCGATGCGTCGCCGGTGAACTCGGGCGGGTAGTCGACACCGTTGCCTATTTGCGAGATGTAGTTGCTGTACCCGAGGCTCCCTGTGTCGAGATCGCAGGGTTGGATGTAGGTCTCTGCGACAAGGTCCGTCCATGATCGACCCGATGCTGCCTCAGCCACTGCACCTGCGACCTGCCATTGACCGCCCCCGTACCGAAACGACGTGTCCGGCGGGATCACGTCGGAGTCATCCTCTGTCGTGGTGAAGATCGCGGCGCCGCAGTCCTGGAGCGTCGGCTCGGGAACGTACTGACAGATGTACGGGATGTAGGCCGGATCGGGATGGATGCCCACGAGTCCGGAACTGTTGGATATCAGCTGGGCGGGTGTGATCTCCGGGTTCCCCGAGCCCCACTCGGCGACAGCAGCCACGGGCGCATCGATGTCGAGTGTGCCCGCATCATGCAGCCGCATGAGTATCCCTGCGCTGAGCAGTTTGCTGGCAGACGCGACCAGCGATGTCCGTTCAGCATCGAACTCACCCCAGTACTCCTCATGGATAACGCCGTCGTCCCGCTCCACGACGATCAGTCCAGCGCCGGCGAGGCCCCGCTCGGACACGAACGAGTCCATCAGGTTCGATATCTCGCCAAAGTCGTACGTGGACGCTGCGGGTGGCTCGGTGGAGGTCGTCGTCGGAACAGTGCTCGTCGGTGACTCGCTGTCGGAACCAGAGGAACAACCGGTCAGGATCATCGCGATCACCATCGTCAACGGGACCATCCGTGTACGGACGATGGTCGTGGCCCGACGGAATCTCGGGTGAGATTGCACGCTCATCGATCCATCCAGGCGCGATATCGACCCTTGTGTCGCTCGAGGCGGAGCGGCTGGCCGAAGCAAGAACTGAGCGACGCTGAGGTCATCACGTCGTCGATGGGTCCGGTAGCGACCACCGAACCACCCTCCATCATCACGATGTGTCCGAACCCGACCGGGATCTCTTCGACGTGATGCGTGACCAGCACAAGCGCAGGGCCTGTGGGGTCCGATGCCAGTTCGCCGAGCGATGCGACGAGGTGCTCCCTGGCTCCGAGGTCGAGGCCGGTCGTCGCCTCGTCGAGGAACAGGATCTCGGGGCGGGTCATCAGACTCCTCGCGATGAGTACTCGCTGCCTCTCACCCGACGACAGGACACCGAACGGTCGATCCGCGAGATGGCTTGCGGCGAGCCGGTCGAGCTGATGGTGCGCGAAGTCCCAGTCGTCGTCGGAGTAGTCGTTCCATCGCTCAGCGACAAAGGAGGCGTACTTCCCGGTGACGACGATCTCATGGGCGGGGAGGTAGTCGCGAACGAGTTCCGCGGGCGCCGACCCCGCATACCCGATGCGTTCCCGCAACGGGCGCATGTCCGCTCTTCCGAAGGTTTCGCCGAGCAGGCGGACCGTTCCGCGTGTCGGGCCGAGGTAGGACGAGGCCACCTGCAGCATCGTCGTCTTGCCCGCACCGTTCGGGCCGAAGACGATCCAGCGTTCATCGCGGTTGACATGCCAGTCGACGTCCGCGAGCAGGAAGCTGCCCTTGCGGATCACCGTCACGCCCTCGAGGGCGATCACCTCAGAGCGGTCCGTCACTGCTGTTTCCCTGGCTGCACACACCCGGGCATCCTAGGGAGGACGACGGCCACAGGATTCTCCGCGTCCCGCCGAAAGGGCATGATGAAAGGCGGTCAGTTCGCTCGCGGGATGGCTCGGGCCGATGTTGGTAGAGTTTGTCAGGCACACGAGCAAGCAGAGGGAGTGTTCGATGATTCGCCTGGTTGATGGACTTCCGGACAACGTCGTCGGTTTTGAAGCGGTCGGCGAGGTTCGCGCAGGTGACTACGACACGGTCTTCGAGCCTGCAATCGCGGCAGCGCTTGAGAGCAACGACACGATTCGCGTTCTCTACATCCTCGGGGACGATTTCGACGGATACTCCGGCGGTGCGATGTGGGAGGACGCCAAGATAGGTGTGTCCAGGCTGTCGAAGTGGGAACGGATTGCTGTGGTGACCGATCACGGCCTATACGCGGACGGCATCAAGGCGTTCGGCTGGATGATCCCGGGCGAGATCAAGGTCTATGCGACCAGCGAGGTGGACGCGGCCAAGACCTGGATCGCGGAGTAGCCACCTTCACTGATGAGTACGTAGGTTGTCGATGACGTCGTCGGTGCTCATCACCATTCCGAGCAGCCGGGCGAAGTTCTCCAATGTCGCGTCGTGGTAGTTCTGGGCCGCAGATGCGCACGCATCTTCGATCATCACTGTGCTGTAGCCGTACTCGGCCGAGTCCCGTGCAGTCCCGGCGACACATGAGTTGGTCGAGACACCACAGGTGAGGACGGTGCGGATCCCTTTCGCCCGAAGCACGTGGTCGAGCCCGGTCGAATTGAAGGCGCTCATCGTTCTCTTGTTGAGGCAAACCTCCTCGGGGAGCGGTGCGAGCTCGTCGAGGATGTCATGCTCGCGATTCGACGCCGTGTTGCCGACGCTCCGAGCGAACTTTCGCCGCTGAGGGAGGAGGTCGCTGTAGTCGGGTAGTTCGGAACCGTTCGTTATGTGGATCACGCAAAGACCGTTCTCCCGGAAATGCGTGAGCAGCCGTTGGATGTTCGGCAAGGCGATCTGCTCGATCCGATCGAACCGATACGCCCCAGCGGCTTCGTCGCCGCGCTCGGTCAGGAGTCTGCCGAGGCCTGTGTCGCGGTGCGCCGATGCGTACTGCATGTCGATGATCACGAGTGCCGTCTCTGCCGGCACGAGATCAAAGCGCAAACTGAACGGGGATGCGTAGTCGCGATCAGTGGTCATGTTCCGCCTCCCTGCCTCACTCCATCACGATGACGCTCTTGCCGGGTGCACCTGACTCGAAGGCCTTGTAGGCGGCGGGTGCCTGATCGAGCGAGTGGCGCGTCGTGATGAGATCCTGGAGAGGCACCTTCGTTTCGACCATGAACCTGGCGATCTCGATCATCTCAGATTTGGTGAACGTCCACGAACCGTAGGCGGTGGCGGAACGCCGGATGAGATCGAAGGTGATGTCGATCGTTGCGGGCTCACCCCTGCCCACGTAGCAGGCACGACCGAAGAGGCGGAGTGCCTGAAGGACTTGGGAGCGAGCGATCGGATTGCCTGAGGTCTCGAGCGTGGCCGAAGCTCCCTGGCCGCCGGTGAGGTCCCGAATGGCTTCGACGGGGTCGGTGTCGGTGGCGTCCACCACGTGGTCGGCTCCGAGGTCACGCGCGAGTGCGAGTCGCTCGGGGAGGACGTCGACCGCAATGACCTCGGCACCCATCGCCTTTGCGCACAGCGTCCCGCTCAGTCCCACCGGACCCTGCCCGAACACGGCGACCATGTCGCCTCCGGTCACGTCCATCTTGCGCAGACCGCTCCACGCCGTCCCTGTGCCGCACGAGATGGCAGCACCTTCTTCAAAGGAGAGTTCGTCAGGGAGATGGACCAGCGTCCGGGTGGGGACAACCATCGCATCGGCGTGTGCCCCGTGGCCGGTGGTTCCGTAGGTGATGTGACCGGTCGGGCATGCCTGTTCGAACCCCATCGCGCAGATCTCGCACACACCGCAGCCGGCATAGTGGTGCACCATCACGCGGTCCCCGACCTTGATGCCCCGCGGATGTCCCGGTCCGAGTTCTGCGACCACACCGCACGGTTCATGTCCGATGATCATGGGGCACTCTTCGGTCCCTCGGTATCGGTGGAGGTCACTGCCGCACACACCCGATGCGCGGATCCTGACGACGGCCTCGCCCGGACCGGCCTGCGGATCAGGAAACTCGCGGAGTTCCGATTCGCGATTGCCGGTGAATATCAAGCCTCGCATGTGTGCTCTCTTTCCTGGGTTGCCGACGGTGGGTTCGAGCGCTCGCTCAGAAGAAGGACATCACCGACTTTTCCCTCGTGTAGCTCACCAGCTCCTCGAGGCATCCTTCCTTCCCGATACCGCTGAGTTTGAAGCCGCCGAAGGGCAGTCCTCTGGTCTTGGCCTTCGATCCGTTGACCCAAACAAGTCCGGACTGGACGTTTGCGACCAGCCGGTTGGCACGCGCTGCGTCGCGGGTCCAGATGCGAGCAGTGAGGCCGAGATCGAGGCTGTTGACCTGATCCATCATGGTGTCCTCGTCGGACCACCGGATGACCGCCATGACGGGCCCGAAGACCTCTTCTCGGAACAGTCGCATATCCGGGGTGACGTCCGTAAACACCGTCGGTGCCACGTAGCAACCGCGATCGAGGTGGTCCGGCCGTGAACCGCCGCACACGAGAGTCGCGCCGTCGTCCACGGCGTTCTGGATGTGGCCGAGGACCCGCTCGTAGTGACCGGGGAATCCGAGCGGTCCCATCTCGGTGTCCTCGGACCGAGGGTCTCCGACCACGAGCCCATTGCAGATCGTTGCGAGGTGTTCGAGAAAGGCGTCTGCGATCGAATCGTGGACGAACACGCGAGAGTTCGACTGGCACGACTGGCCCATCGTCTTGCGCATGTTCATGCCGTTCACCGCTTCCCGGGCTGCGACCTCAGGGTCGATGTCGTCGCAGATGATCATCGGGTTCTTCCCGCCGAGTTCCAACGTGACATGTTTGATGTGTTCAGCGCCGGCCCGCATCACCGCTCGTCCCGTCTCCACGCCTCCGATGAAGGCGACGCGGGGGATGCCCGGGTGTGCGGCGATGGCTCCGCCGACCTGTGCACCGTCTCCCGTCAGGACCGAGAGCACGCCGGCAGGGAGAAGGTCCTCGACGAGTTCGGCGAAGGCCAACGATGCGAGCGGTGTCTGGTCAGGAGCCTTGAGGATCACGGCGTTGCCTGCCGCCAGGGGTGCGGCGAGCTTCGCGGCGGAGAAGTTGAACGGATGGTTGAACGGGATGATCCGTCCGACCACCCCGTATGGTTCGCGGATGGTGTAGGACACCACGTCCGATTGGCTCGGAAGGGTCGTGCCCTTTGCCTCGCCTGCGATACCCGCGTAGTACTCGATCTCGTCAGCGGCACGGAGGGCGTCGCGGCGTGCCGTCGATATCGGCAGACCGGCGTTGTCGACGTCGATGATCGCTACACGGTCGACGTCGTCGCGAATCCGTGCGGCGATCTGCCGGAGGATGTTGGAGCGCTCGGTCCACGGCCGGCCACCCCACGCAGGCGCTGCCTCCCGGGCAGCGTCTACAGCTCGGTCGACATCGGCTTCGGTTCCGGCTGCGACATCCGCGATGTGCTCCTCCGTCGCGGGGTTGAATGTCGGCGTTGTCGCTCCGCCTGCTCCCTGGCGCCATTCGCCGGCGATGAACATCGGTCGGGTGTCGGTCGTCGTTGTCATGTCGGTTCAACTTCCTCGGGAAGGATTCAATAAACTATACAATCTTCCCCGTTTGTCCCTGTTCAGGCAGTCCGCTCCGGACCGACGGTCGCCAACGCCACCAACGCACCGGCGTCGGACGCCTCTTCGAGCGAGTTGATCGCATCGAGGATCCCTGTGGTTCGCTCCGAGCCGACCACCGGTTCAACACACGACCGGAACTTTCCGACGATCTCGTCGTCGCGCAGGGCGAGGCTTGCGCCGCGACCGCGCGCCTTCTCCACTCGCCGCCGATGATTCGAACCGTCACTGAGCTGAAGGGTCACCTCACCGGCGAAGTGCTCGGGACCATACTCCTCCGGCGGGAACGCCTCGGCCTGCGTGTTGTGCAGGAGTCGCACGACCTCACCACGCGTCATTGCCTCCTCGGTGAAGTCGTCAAGAGTGATACCGCCGGTGACGAGCGCTGTGGCGACGAGGTACTGGACACTGAACTTGCCCTGGAGGGGAGTTGTTGGGGTCGGGTTGTTCGTGTGCCGCAGCCGCCTTGGATGGAGCCGGATGCCAACGGACTCCACCGCTACACCGTCGGGAAGGTCTTGGCGCAGGTCGAGTACGGCATCGATCGCCGAGTGGGCGCTTGCACAGCATGGGTACTGCTTGATGACCAGACCGGGGTCGACAAGGTCCCAGCTCCGTTGCGCCGTGCCGTCGAACGGCTCCTGGCGGAATCCATCCTCGCCGTTGTACACCGCGCCGAATCCTTGCTCGTGCTCGAACGCAAAGGGGTTTCCACCGACGCCTGCTGATGCCAACAGCGCCGATCGCAGACCGGCGCGCGCAGCCTCACCGACCTGAACCGCCTTCATGGCTGTGCCGAAGTGAGTCCGGAGACCGGAAGGAAACGCGCTCGCAACCGACAGTGATCTGGCTATGCCGTCAGCGTCGAGCCCGAGGAGTTTCGCCGACGCCGCTGCACACCCGAAGATCCCCAGAGTTGCCGTCGGGTGCCAACCGCGCTCGTAATGGGCGATGTTCAGCTGTCGTGCGATGTGGGCGGACACCTCGACACCGGCGACATATGCGGTGAGTAGCTCCTTTCCACTGACCCTCCGGGTTTCGGACAGGGCCAGCAGTGCCGGGAGGATCACGACGGTCGGGTGGCCCCCGAGAGTGTCGGAGCTGTCGTCGAAGTCGAGCACGTGACCGATAGCGGCGTTGAACAGCGTGGCCCCCTCGGCACTCGCACGATCGTCACGGCCGACGAGGCCACATGCCGGGTCCGCCGAGAGGCCGGCTGCGGTGAGATAGTCGACGAGCATGGGTGCAAGCTCGTGTGTGCTGCCTGCAATGGAGACGCCGAGCAGATCGAGCACAGCGTTGCGTGCAGGTTGGCGAGCCTTCCCGGGTATGTCGTCATACGAGAGCGTCTCGACCCATCGAGCGATGCTCCCGAGGAACGCTTCTTGTTGTTCGTTTCCGGTCGGTTCACCCATCGTCGGCACCTCCGATCAGCTTGAACAGGTGTGCGGCATCCTCGAGCGTCCACGCGGCGCCGGCGATCGCATCCGTGCGAGCCTCTCCGAGGATCGGCGTCACCAGTCTCCGGAACTTGTTGTCAAGGTCGTCGTCGGTCATCGGATTGTCGGGTTCACCATATGGTTGGGCGACCTCCTCGACGAACTCCTGTCCGTCGGCCGTGATGATGACGCGAGAAGGCCGGCTCGCCGGATACTGACCGTCGAGATCATCGGCGACGACGATGTCAGTCATGGCGACCAACCGGCGCATTGCAGCGTCCGACCGTGCGTCGTCCTCGAACTGTGCCAACCCGACTTCACCGTGGACGATCGCCGCAGCGACCGAGTAGGGAAGGCTCATCTGGGCATCGAGTGCGTTCTTGATGTTCTTGTTCCCGTAGCTGGCAGCGATGGCGAACGTCTCAACCCGGATCGCCTCGACGGTGGCGGCGTCGATGTTATGCAGGCGGCCGATCGCGAGCGTTGCATCGACGGCGGAGTGGACGTGTCGACAACATGCGTGCGGCTTGTTGTAGGTGCGGGTCATCCGCCAGGTGTCGCCGAGGTGCGCGATCAGGTGATCACGGTCGAACTCCCCGCCGGCGAACGCCCGCATGTAGCCGTGGGCACCCTCCAGAACGTTGGTCGGTGCCGTGAGCCCTCGAGAAGCCAGTTCTGCCGAGACCACGCCATCGCGAGCAGCCTTGCCCGCGTGATACCGCTTCACATCCGAGCCTTCGTCGTGGTAGGACAGCAATCCGCCCGCGTGGGAGCCTGCGAGACCGTATGCGTTGGCGAACCCG
>CAYTWC010000064.1:0-2758 GCA_964441975.1 uncultured Acidimicrobiaceae bacterium
CGTTGGCACCGGGGAACGCGGGTAGGAGCGCCGGGTGAACGTTGACGATCGCATTCGGGAAGCGCTTGATCGCTTCCGGGGCGAGGATGCGCATGAATCCGGCGAGTACCAACGCCTCAGCACCCGCCGCATGCGCGGCGTCACAGATTCCCTCCGTGAACGACGAGCGGTCTTCGAAATCGGACCACGCAACGACGGCAGTCATGATGCCCGCTCGCTCGGCTCGCTCAAGACCGAACGCACCAGTGCGGTCCGAAATCACGAGCTCGATCGAACAACCGAAATCGGGATCCTCGGAAGCGTCGATGAGCGCCTGAAGGTTCGTCCCACTACCGGAGATCAGTACGGCGATGGGCAGTTTGTCAGGCATCGGGACCGATTCTAGAGCGGTCAGTGATGGTGTGATCCACGGCCGACGGACCCGACCGGTGCCCTATTCGTTGAGCGACTCGGTGCGGAATCGGAAGTGGTCGTAGTGCAGAGCGTCCACGAACACGTCGGACTCGCCTTCCCAATCCCATGCAAGAATTTCGTCACGGGTCCGGCGACCGCCGATACCCCGGAAGAGTTCGAAGGAGCTCGCCCTGACCGTTGCAACCGGCTCGTCCATCCCGATGTTCCACTCCTGACCGGCATCGGTCGAAACGACACGGAGCGTCGGAAGTCCCAGCGCTGCGAACTTCGGACGGAGACCTCGGACGTGGGCTGCCGCTGCGACTTGGAGCTCCATGAGGTCGCGACTGCCGCTGTCGTTGAAGGCATTCCGCAGGTCATACTCGTGATGGAGGATGTCGGATACGGCCGCACCTGGGATCACCGACGGCGGTACGACACCGAACGCGGTCGGAATCCGATCGGGTAGACCGAGCGATTCGACATCGTCGAGGACGGCGATGGCTGCATCGATCGACTGCCGCCACTCCGCAATCACTTCCTCGTAGGACATGGATCGCCGGGAGCTGACCTGGACGTCGGTCCATGCATCGCTCGCAAAGCCCTCGAAGACACCGCCGGTCGTATCGCTCGAGATCCCCGTCAGGTGCCGCACCACATCGGCCGCAGTCCACTCCGGGCACGCCGGCACGACCGTTTCAGTGTCCTTGTCCGAGAGAAACTCGATGACCCGTTCATGCCCAGCCCGATACGCAAACCCGAACATCGTCCCCATCACCACTTCCCTTCATTCCGTGGGCCCCAGAGCACATATATGTGGTCGCCAGCCCATGGTTTGGGCGGCTAGCGGGCCATAGCCTTTTGCATTGCGGTGCCCATGTCGGTCGGCGTCGGGGCGACGACGACTCCTGCAGCGTTCAAAGCTTCGATCTTGGCTTCTGCGGTTCCTTTCCCGCCTGAGATGATCGCACCGGCGTGGCCCATCCGCTTGCCCGGAGGCGCTGACGTCCCTGCGATGAACCCGGCGACGGGCTTATTCATGTTTGCCGTGATCCACTCCGCAGCTTCTTCCTCAGCGGTCCCACCGATCTCGCCGATCATGATGACACCCTCGGTCTCGGGGTCATCGTTGAAGAGTTTCAGACAATCGACGAAGTTGGTCCCGTTGACCGGGTCGCCTCCGATGCCGATCGCCGTGGTCTGGCCGAGACCATTGAGCGTGAGTTGATGGACGGCTTCGTATGTCAGAGTTCCGGACCGCGATACAACGCCGATCCGTCCCGGTGTATGGATGTACCCGGGCATGATCCCGATCTTGCACTCCCGTGGTGTGATCACCCCGGGACAGTTCGGTCCGACGAGACGGACGCCCCGATCCTGGAGGAACCGCTTGGCGAGAACCATGTCGCCAACGGGGACACCCTCGGTGATACAGATGATGAGTTCGACGCCTGCGTCACCAGCCTCCATGATCGCATCGGCAGCAAACGGTGGCGGAACGTAGAGCACGGATGCGTTCGCACCGGTGGCGTCGACCGCTTCCGCTACGGAACCGAAGATCGGTATGTCGACCGAATAGGAGTCCGGACGACCCTCGACACCCGAGTGATCGGTCTCGCCTGAGAAATTCTCGGTCTGACCCGAACGAGACGGGTGCACCGCACCAACCATGTGGGTTCCGTAGGCGATCGCCTTGTCCGTATGGAACCGCCCGGTCTTACCCATCCCCTGGACGATTACCTTCGTGTCCTTGTTGACGAGCACACTCATTTGGCCAGCTCCACGATCTTCACTGCTCCATCTTTCATGTCCTCCGCGCTCACCACATTGAGGCCGGATTCGTCGATGATCTGTTTGCCGAGTTCCACATTGGTCCCCTCGAGGCGGACGACGAGGGGCACTTCGAGGCCGACCTCCTGGACTGCCGCTACAACACCCTCGGCGATCGTGTCGCACCGCATGATCCCGCCGAAGATGTTGACGAAGATCCCGTTCACGTTCGGATCAGCCGTTATCAGTTTGAAAGCGGCAGCGATCTGATCCTTTTCGGCGCCCCCTCCGACATCGAGGAAGTTCGCAGGCTCGCCTCCGACATATTTGATGATGTCCATCACCCTGCAGCCGATGGTTCCATCGAGCTTGATGAACGACAGCCCGAACTCCTTCGCCTCGGCTTCGGCGGGGTCCTCCTCCGACTCATCTCTGAGGGCGACGACCTCGGGGTGCCTGAACAACGCGTTCGATTCGAACGACATCTTCCCGTCAAGAGCCATCACCCGACCGTCGGTCGTGACCACGAGTGGATTGATCTCGACGAGATCGGTGTCGAGGGCGACGGCTGCCTCCGTGAGCGCCTTGAGGAACT
>CAYTWC010000064.1:2768-8917 GCA_964441975.1 uncultured Acidimicrobiaceae bacterium
AGCAGCGTCACCGGACAGTCCGAGACCGGCGGCGATTCTTGCCGCCTGGAACCCGAGCAGACCGAAAGCAGGATCGATCTCTTCCCGCAGGATCTTGTCGGGTGTCTCCTCGGCAACCACCTCGATCTCGGTCCCACCTTCCGTCGACGCCATCACGATGTTGCGGCTCGTCGACCGATCGAGAAGCACCGACAGGTACAGCTCGGTTTCGATGTCGATCCCCTGCTCGATGTAGAGCCTGTTCACGGTCTTGCCTTCGTCTCCGGTCTGAACCGTGACGAGCGTCGAACCGAGCATCGCATCGGCGAGTTCGGCAACTCGGGCCTTTGTCGCATCGACGCCACCCTTGATGCCCTCGAGCACGACGGTCACCCCACCGAGGTCGGGGTGTTCCTTGAACCTGCCCTTCCCGCGTCCACCCGCATGGATCTGGGACTTGACCACCACGACTGGGTTCCCCGTGCTCGCGACCAGATGGGCGGCGGCTTCTGCGGCGGCTTCGGGAGTGGTGGCCATCACGCCTTCCGGCACCGGAATGCCCCGGTCTTTCATCAGGGCCTTGGCCTGGTACTCGTGGATTTTCACGTGCCCTCCTCGGGAACGGATCGGGAATGGGTTCAGTCGGTACCGAATGTCTCGGAGACCCAGGTCTGGATCGTCTCCAGAGACGTGCCTGGACCGAATATCTTGGCGATACCGGCGACCTCGAGCTCCGCGATGTCGGCATCGGGGATGATGCCCCCACCGAAGACAACGATTTCACCGGCACCGCGACTCTTGAGCTCCTCCACGACGCTTGGAAACAGCGTCTTGTGTGCGCCGGACAGCGCCGAGAGACCGACACCGTCAACGTCCTCCTGGATCGCGATCGAGGCAATGTTCTCCGGCGTCTGATGAAGCCCGGTGTATATCACCTCGCAACCGGCGTCACGCAGTGCACGTGCGACAACCTTGGCCCCACGGTCATGACCGTCGAGCCCCGGTTTTGCGATGAGGATCCGAACTGGCATCGGACGTGATGGTAGGGGAAGGAGGGAGCCATGGGGCAGCGGCGTACCCGGTGGCGTCCCCGATCCGGCGCGGTCGTTCAGTCGGCGGCGTGCGCCGCCGGTGCCGCGTCAGGACCCGGTGGCTTGGTGACGGACGACGTCGGTGCCGAGGACGATCTGCGCCGACGCGACGGATCGGCGAACTTGGCTGCCAGCGGACCGGCGACGGCCAGAATCAGCACATACGCAGCGGCCAGACCCGGAAGTTCCTCCGCCCCTGCGACACCGACAGCGAGACCCGCAATGATGATCGAGAACTCGCCGCGGGCCATCAGTGCCAGACCCGCACGGCGGCGACCTGCGGGTCCGATACCGGCGCGACGACCAGCGAACCAACCGGTGACCAGTTTCGTGCCAGCCGTGACGATCCCGAGTCCGATCGCAACGCCCAACACGCTCGGGATGTCGGAAGGATTGGTAGAGAGTCCGAAGAACACGAAGAACACCGCCGCGAAGAGATCCCGGAGGGGTGCGAGCAGGGTGTGCGCGCGGGACGCCGCTTCCCCTGAAAGGCTGATCCCGACCAGGAAGGCCCCGACGGCAGCGGAGATGTTGATCGATTCGGCTAGGCCGGCGACCACGAGAGCGAGCCCGAACACCGTGAGCAGACTGACCTCATCAGACCGGTGAAACACGAGCTCTCCGATCCGGTTCCCGTGCCGGTAGGCGACGTACAGGGCGGCGACGAGGACACCGACCGCAATACCGATTGTGAGGACGGCAGCCGACAGCTCGCCTCCGATGGCGATCGCTCCGAGGACCGGCAGCAGGAACGCCATCGCAAGATCCTCGAACACGAGTATTGACAACACCACTGGTGTCTCTCTGTTGCCGGTCCATCCCAGGTCGTTGAGGAGCTTGGCAACGACGCCGCTCGACGAGATGTACGTCACGCCCCCGAGGAACACCGACGCACCGGGACCCCATCCGAGAACAAGACCGACGACGAAACCCGGTGTGAAGTTGACGACGAGGTCGACGAGACCTGCCGGTGCGATCGTCCGCATACCGGTGACGAGCTCTCTCGCCGAGTACTCGAGCCCGAGCATCAGCAGCAAGAAGATCACACCCAGCTCCGCGCCCACCTCGATGAACTCTTCCGATGTCACGACGGGGACGAGGCCGCCCTCACCGAAGGCGAGTCCGGCGATCAAGTAGAGCGGAATCGGTGACACCCCGAGGCGTCCTGCGAGCCGAGCCAGGATACCGAGGCCCAGCACCACCGCTCCGAGCTCGATGAGTAGCAAGACCCGATGATCCACCGGTTCAGCCGCTCCTGAGGATTTCGCGGACCGAAGTGATGCCTTCCGGAGTTCCGACCACGACGAGGACGTCGTGCGGGGAGATCTCAAAGTCTGGGGAGGGAGCCGGGTGGGCTTCGCCACTGCGTACGGCCGCGACGATCGACGCTCCGGTGCGCGTTCTCACGCGTGCGTCGCCGATCGACACCCCAGCTATCGGCGAGTCCGCTTCCACGGTCAGCCAGTCGATGGCCAGGCCCTCGATCCGCTGCGACATGTCGTCCAGACTCTCGACGATCGACGAACCGCCGAGAGCGTCGGCAAGGGCGTGACTCTCATCGTCTGACAACCGCACGTTGAACGCGACCGCATCGGGGTCGGTCGGGGCGCAGACGAACAGCTCCCTGGCGCCGCTCCTGAGATGTACGACTCCGACTCTTCTGCCCTCGTCGGATGTGAACTCGACACGTAGGCCGACACCGGGGAGAGAAGTCTCCGATAGCTCTGCCACTGATACCTCCAGGTCCGCTCCCATGGTAGAGATGCCGTGGGAACGGGCTGGCGCGCGTCGCTCCTCGGACCGCCCTCGGCGTCGGTAAGGTGACCTGGTGATCGACACACAACCGCTGCTTGTGCTCGGAGCATCGCTTTCCCTCGTGGCGGTCGCTGTGGTCGTCTCGCTGGTTCTCAAGCTCGGCTTCGAACGACAGATCGTGTGGGCGTCCTTCCGCGCCGCGGTACAGCTCGGCATCGTCGGCATCCTCCTCGCGGCGATCATCCGTACGCGATGGGAAGGAATTCTTGCGTTCGTGTGGGTGCTCGGCATGATCGGAATCGCGGCTTGGGTCACATCGTCAAGGGCGGGAAGTCGTCGGATCCTTCCGGCTGCCGCGATCGCCATCGGCGCTTCAACAGTGCTCTCCCTCGCTGTGGTGTTCGGATTCGGTGTGCTGCCGTTCGAACCGATCCAAGTCATCGTGGTGGCAGGGATAACCATCGGGAATGCGCTGCCAGCCACTGTCGTTGCTGCCGATCAGGTTCGCAAACACTTCACGGAACACAGACTGAGAATCGAGGGTCTCCTCGCTCTGGGGCTGCATGCGAAACAATCGTCTCTCTTCGTGGTCCGCGAGGCGACGCGCGTCGCACTCCTCCCCCAGATCGAGCGAACCAAAGTCGTCGGTCTTGTGGCGTTGCCCGGTGCGATGACCGGCCTCTTGATCGCAGGGGTCGCGCCGATAGACGCCGTTGTCATCCAGCTCATCGTGATGTTCCTGGTGCTCGGGACCGTCGCGGTTTCGGCCACTGCGGTTGCGGTTGTCACCGCTCGCAAGTCCTTCACCGCCGACCAACGGCTGACAGAAGCGTCAGGCGAATGGTGAACAAGGGAACCCGTTCACGGGTTCAGCGCCCTCGGCGCCTTCAGCGCTGGCCGATCGCTGCGATCGAAGCACCTGCTATCCCGGACTCACCCATCACGGAGTAGAACAGATAGCGCTGCCCATCGGTGTCATCGAGAAGACATGGGTCCCGAAGTTGGCGAACACCGACCTGTTGACCAGGGATGGATGGGACGGGATCGAGGTCGACACCCTCGTATTCGAGACTCGGACGGAGAACCTCTCTCGGACGCTCGAGTGTCCAGTCCTCCCAGGAGTCGCCGTCCATCAGGAGACGGGTGTACAGGATACGCTCCGGGTTGTGCCCGATACAGGAGAAGAAGACGTCAGCTGAGTCACCGTCGACGGCCACTGCCACGTGGCGAGGCATGACCTGCTCCATGTCAAAGAACGCCTGAAACAGGTTCGGACCCTGAGACCACGCAGGTTCCAGGGTTCCCGGTGCCCGGTCCGTGTCCTCACGGTCCCGCCACAACCAACCTCGGTTGTTGACTGCGTGCGCTCTCCCGTTCCTCTCGAAGACCCGGAGATACGCGCCTCCGACGAGCCCAGCGTCGTGATCCAGATCGAAAGCGAGACCATCCGGCGAGGTAGCCCGGAACGTTCGTTGACGTACGAGCGGTTCGCCACCCAATCCCTGGACCGGACCGTGGAAGTACATCACGACCTCGCGAGCGTCATCATCGATGTGGACATCGGGAGAAGCGACATGGTGCACGATCCGGGCGTTGCCGTCGGCAACGTCGATGCCGTCTCCGAGTGGGAACACCGGAGGACCCGTGAACAGGCTCCAAGGACCCTCGACCCGGTCCGCATACGCCAGCCGGATGTATGAACCATGGTGATGAGCAAAGTACATGTAGTACGTGCCGAGGGGCGACGGGAACCAGTCCGCCGCCCGGATGACCGACGGGCCGTTGATGTTCGCACCATCGAACTCGTCCACGCCCGCGGCCCGGAACGTGTCAGCGGTGATCAAGGGGTTCTCCCGGAATCGTGTCACCCCAAAGCTCGCGTTCTCAAACACCGGCCCTTCGGACACCGATACCACCCCATGGTCGTTGGATCGCATCGTAGTTCAGACCACACACCGTCCTCATGAACCGGTACCGAGGCAATCTCCGGCCGCTATCTCTGGTGGATGCTCCTGAGGCTCTTGAAACCTCGCATACCTTGGTATAGGATTCCTAGGTATGAGTGGACAAGCGCTGAAGGGGCACCTCGATCTCCTGTTGTTGGCCATCCTTTCGGACGGTGCCAAGCACGGGTACGCGATCATCGATGAACTGCGGGAACGCAGCGATGAGACGTTCGACCTTCCCGAGGGAACGGTCTACCCGGCTCTGCACCGTCTCCAGAAGGGCGACCTTCTCACCAGTGAGTGGACCGTGGTGCAAGGAAGACGGAGACGTACCTATCGGCTGACTGACAAGGGTCGAGGTGCGCTCGGTGATCAGCGCCACGCGTGGCAGGAGTTCACAGGAGCCGTCCAGAGCGTATTGCGAGGGGTCACATGGCCCGATACGCCCTGATCGACGATTACCTCGACACCATGCGCGACGGTCTTTCATGGCGACGTGATCTCGAAGACCTCATGTCGGAGATGGAAGATCACCTCTACTCCACCGTCGAGCACATGTGCTCGGCCGGACACGAACCCGCTGTTGCCGAACGCACCGCCCTCAATCGGTTCGGGGACCCCAAGACCCTCGCCGTGGTGTACGCCTCCACCAAACATGGAGGTTTGGCAGTGCCAACCAAATTCACACGGCGGGCCGGCACGGTTTCGCTTGTATCAGCAGCTCTGTTCGCCGCGTTCGGAGCGTATTGGATCACCTGGAGCGAGTTCCTCGACTCCAAGTTCGAGTGGGAGGGCGCAGGCTCGACAGCGTTTGTATTGGCGACGGTCGCTCTTGCTACCGCGTTCCTCTGTTTGGCCTTTGCCACCGTAGGCATCATCCAACGAACCGGGACCAAGGGCATCTTGCCAATTGTGGCGTTTGTCTTTCTCGGTCTCGCTGTGGTCGCGTCGATGTTGGCTTGGTATTTGCCCGGATGGATGCTGCTCGGCGGTCTGGGTTCCCTCATCGGATCGATCATTCTGCTGAGGTCGGGACTTGGAAGTACCGCCTCGGCGCTTTTGTATGGCCTCGGATTGCTCGCGGGGCTCGTGTCCTTCATGCTGCTGACGACGATGGAGGTCGGACGGGTCGATGAATGGGGCGACTATCCGCTCGCTGCTGCGGTGGGTATTGGAATCGGATGCTTTGCGACCGCCGTTGGTCTTATCGGGATCGGCAGGTGGCTACGCAACGAGGAACCCGTCGACATCGAGCCAACCCCTATCCACGCATAGATCAGCGCCGCGACTCATGCGCTTCCGTTCTCGGGCGTCCACGCCCGGGAACGAGCGCGGAACAGAGGCAAGAAGCAGGAAGCAAGAAGCAAGATCTGAATAC
>CAYTWC010000065.1:0-8835 GCA_964441975.1 uncultured Acidimicrobiaceae bacterium
GCCGCCACGCGCAAACGAACCTGAGAGACACCGAAGGGGTGGCCCGGGCATGAACCCGACCCACCCCTAAGGAGGCAACCTCGGTCAGCTTGGGTCTGGTGAATCTTTCTGGGCCTTGGCGGCGATCCCTTCTGCCCGTGCCGATTCGATCTTCTCCGTCGTGAGCTTCGGCGCCGCCCACACGAACATGACGAATGAAGCGACCGCGACGACGAAGTACGGAAGGCGCAACGCCATCGTGCGCGACATGCCGATCGCCTCAGCGACGGCAACCATGAGGCCACCGATACCGAGACCGATCGGAATCATGCCCCACGCAAAGAACCGGTAGACGCTGTTGACACGTCCGAGGAGGTTGTCCGGGATGATCGTCTGACGGAGCGACACCGTGATCACGTTCCACAGCACAGCGGTGAATGTGAACGCTCCGAACAAGACGGCGACAACGATCCAATTCGAAGCAAGTCCGATGGCGGCTGTGATGATGGCGCCACCGAGCAGCGTGAAATAGAGCGAGGTCCCGCTTCCCAGCCGTTCGCTGATCCGTGGTGCTGTGAGCGATCCGACAACGCCACCGATAGCACCGATGACACCGAGCAGGGCGAACGTAAAAGCACCGACGCCGAGCACTTCCTGCGAGAACAGAATGAACGTGGCACCGGTCACGGACCCGAGACCGTTCATGAGACCGAGGATGATTGCCATCGGGCGAAGCAAGGGATGCTTCCACAACCACGCCACGCCCTCCTTGATCTCACTCCAGAAGCTGCCCCGCGCCCGCTTGACCTTCTCGGCCGATGGCAGGTTCGCCGCACCACTGGCCGTGAACACGCCGGTCATCGCAAAGATGAGGACCGCGGCAACGGCGAACGTTCCCATGTCGAAGAAGAACGGAAGCGCAAACGAAACACCGATCAAGACGCTGCCGAGCGGTGGGCCGGCGAACTGGTTCATGACCATTTCGGCACCCCACAGGCGTCCGTTTGCCTTTTCGAGCACTTCAGGCTCGACGACTGATGGCATGATGGTCTGCGCCGAGTTGTCGAACAGGACTTCGGCAAACCCAAAGAGCAGTGACGCAACCAGAAGCGTCACATACACGACCGTGTTCGTCGGCAGATCTGCGCCATCGACGAGCTCGCCCGGCATCGGGAGGACGTCCGTCTGCATCAGGACGATGACCGCGACCACGCCGGTGAGCACTGTCCGGAACACCGATGTCCAGGACATGATCTTCTTGCGGTCCAGTCGATCGGTGAGGACCCCAGCCGGCAGGGTGAAGATCAACCAAGGGAGCCGTTGGGCGACGGCGATGAGGGCGATGAGCACCGGATCCCGGGTCACCGCAGAGGCAAGCCAGGGATACGCGATCTGAGCGATGCCGTCACCGAGGTTCGAGACCACGCTCGCGGTGAACAGCTTCCAATAGTTCGCCCCGAACGAGATCTTCTTCTTGGTCGGCACCGGCGTGTCGGCTGGCTCCTCCCCCGTCGCTTCGATGGTCATGTCGTCGCTCATCGGTCATCCTCCCCGTCGTCGGTCGGAGGGTCGTCGGTGAACGCCGCCCGATCCGTCGGGAAGACGCCAGCCAGGAATCCGTACACGGTGTCGCCGCTACGCGGGATCTCGAGGAACTCCTCGGCGAGTTCAACGACCCTGTCTGCGAACTCGACGACGCGCGACTCGGGGATTCGGGCGACCCTCGATGTGAACATCGGGAAAGTCTCGCCCGGATCGGCCGTCAGATGTTTGAGGGCATCGTTGACGAACCACAACGGATCGTCGGGCTTCGGGGAGTCGGCGAACACGATCGTGCGCCCGGTCCTTCCGTAGTACTTCTCGGTCATCGCTCTGACCTTGTTCGTGCGCACGACCCTGATCAGGCCGGCCTCCTCGAGGACCTTGGCGTGATACCCGATTGTTCCCTTGGGCTTGTCGAGCGCCTCCGCGAGTTGGGTCACCGTCGCCGCACGCTCCGAGAGCAGCCCGAGAATGCTGTCTCGGGTCTCGTCGGCGACAGCCTTGAGCTGCGCTGCCGACGACACCACGACCGCGTCCTCGAGCTCGTAGTCGAGGGCGTGGCTGTCGGGGCGTACGGGCTGTTTGGGTTCCTGGCTGGTCGACATATGGACCTTTTCGTCGGTGTATTTCAAATGTTCGGGTATTCCCGACCATTTGTCAAATGCCGATACGCCGAGTGGCTACCGGGGATCGCGTCCGCGCGGCCGGTTGCCGACGAGATCTACGCGGTCGTCGATGGAGGCGAGTCGGTGACCTCGGATCCATCATCGGTCTCAGGTTCGCCTCCACCCCCGCCTCCGAACGTCCAGACCGCGAGGACGACGAGAGCGGCGAGCGCGAGGACGATGCCGATCACCAACCACCACGACCCTTGGGGAACGAGCGGATCCGACGGAAGTGGCGTGTCGACCTCGGACTGGATCACGACCGGGTCGACCCCCATCGCGAGAAGGTCCGTGGTGTCCGAGATCACGGATGCGCCATCCGACGGGAATGCCTCGAACGCCACGCTCCAGTTCTCAGCGGTCGGAAAGACGACGATGCCTCCCCACTCTCCTTCACCGAGGTCCGATAGTGCGGTCGGCGGGAGCTCCTCGAACGGTGAATGCGGTCGGACGATCACGGCTTCGGCGCCTCCTGAGTACGCAACCGTGATCTCGACGGCCAGGCCGGCAGAGTCGTCGACCGCAGCGGCGGACGCCGTCGAGAACGGGGCGGCGAGGACGACCGAAGTGAACACGGCGATCAGGACTGACACGGTGCCATCGTAGGAGGAGACCGACGGAACGTCGGGTTCTCGAATGCCCCGACCGCCGCCTACCCTTGTCCGGACACGCTTCAGGAGTCAGATGGCACAGGCAAAGACGTTGTTCGACAAGGTATGGGACAGCCACGTCGTCCACCAGGACGGCGACGAGCCAGCCCTCATCTACATCGACCTGCATCTCGTCCACGAGGTGACGTCACCGCAGGCGTTCGAGTCGATCGCGATGACGAACCGGTCGGTCCGCCGACCAGAACTCACGTTGGCGACGATCGATCACGCCGTCCCGACAACGCCGCGGGATCAGGGGATCGAAGACCCGTTGTCGGTCAAGCAGATCGCGACGCTCCGCAAGAACACCGAAGCCAACGGCATACGCCTGTTCGACATCGACGACAAACGACAAGGCATCGTCCACGTCATAGGTCCAGAGCAAGGAGTGACCCAACCGGGGATGACGATCGTGTGCGGAGACTCGCACACGGCTACCCACGGTGCGTTCGGAGCGCTGGCATTCGGGATCGGAACATCGGAGGTCGAGCACGTGCTTGCGACGCAGACCCTCCAACAGCGCAAGGCCAAGTCGATGGCCGTCACAGTCAACGGCGACCTGCCTACGGGAGTCACCGCAAAGGACATCATCCTCGCGGTCATCGCCGAGATCGGGACAGCCGGCGGCACGGGCCACGTCATCGAATACCGGGGATCGACGATCGAGAACCTGTCGATGGAGGGCCGGATGACGATCTGCAACATGAGCATCGAGGCGGGGGCGCGCGCAGGAATGGTCGCACCCGACGAGACGACCTTCGCCTACCTCAAGGGTCGCCCGATGGCACCGCAGGGAGCCGACTGGGACGATGCACTCGAAGCGTGGAGGGAACTCAAGACCGACGAGGGAGCAGTGTTCGACACAGAGCTCGTCATCGACGCTTCGACCCTCGAACCGTATGTCTCATGGGGTACCAACCCGGGCCAGACGCTTCCGATTTCCGCATCCATCCCCTCCCCTGACGATGCGACCGATCCGGTGGAGCGCGATTCGATCGAACGGGCTCTCGTCTACATGGACCTCGAAGCCGGAACACCGATCACGGAGATCGAGATCGATCGGGTCTTCATCGGTTCGTGCACCAATGGCCGGATCGAAGACCTTCGCGCTGCCGCAGCGGTCCTCGAGGGGAATACGATCGCAGACCATGTGACTGGCCTCGTCGTACCCGGTTCCGGACTCGTCAAGGAGCAAGCCGAGGCCGAGGGTCTCGATCGGATCTTCGTCGGTGCCGGTCTCGAATGGCGCGAAGCGGGCTGTTCCATGTGCCTTGCCATGAACCCCGACAAACTCGAGCCGGGCGAGCGAGCCGCATCGACCTCCAACAGGAACTTCGAAGGACGGCAGGGCCGTGGCGGCCGCACCCACCTCGTTTCGCCAGAGATGGCGGCAGCAGCAGCTATCGCCGGACACTTCGTGGACATCACCAAGGAGCCAGCATGAATCCGGTATCGATCATCTCCGGCACAGCGGCGCCGTTACCCCGCGCCAATGTCGACACGGATCAGATCATCCCGAAGCAGTTCCTCAAGCGGGTCGAGCGTTCGGGATTCGGTGAGTACCTGTTCTTCGACTGGCGCGTGGACAGCGAAGGCGAGACCGATCCCGGGTTCGTCTTGAACAGGCCCGAGTATCAAGGTGCCGAGGTGCTCGTCACCGGCCCGAACTTCGGTTCAGGATCGTCGAGGGAGCATGCCCCCTGGGCCTTGGAAGATTGGGGATTCCGCGCAATCATCGCCTCGTCGTTTGCGGACATCTTCAAGGGCAACTGCTCGAAGGTCGGGCTTCTGACGATCGAACTCCCCGACGACGAAGTGAACACCCTGATGGCGATCGCAGAGTCGACGCCGAACACGGTCACCGTCGACCTTGAGAACCAGACCGTCACTGCCGACGGGTTCTCGGCCACGTTCGAGATCGATGCGTTCACCAAGTGGTGCCTTCTCAACGGACACGACCACATCGGTCTGTCGTTGCGACACGTCAAGCACATCGAGAGCCACGAAGCCGACCGCCCATCCCACCGCCCGACGGTTCCCGCCGAGTCATAGAGGGATGTTCACCCGTCAGGAGCAGGCCCAGGCAATCCTCAAGCTGAAGGCCCGCCCCATGGCGTCGACCATGCTCGGTCGCCACGCGACGACGGCCAAGGATTTCTCAGCTGCACTCTCTGTCGAGCGCATCGACCTCCTGTCCGAGATCCCCGACCACGACGCGCTGGTCGCGCTCGGTCGAACGGTGCCCGGCCCGAAGAACGGGCTGTACATCCTTGCGCGCGACTCCGGCTACACCGTGTACCAGCAGCACAACGGTGAACCGTACGAGGTGTTCGACGACCTCACGTTCGATCAGGCACGAAATGCTGCGATCGACTGCATCGTCATGATGAACGGAATCCCCTTCCGCATCGAATAACCCATTTCGTGGGCCCCAGTGCACATATATGTGTCCGCGTACCCTGGGTACGCGGACACATATATGCATTCTCCAGCCCACGGAATGGGCGTGGGTGGGTCAGGACTGGAAGTAGACGGGGTCGCCGACGTTGATGTCGATGGGGGTCGATTGGTGGTCAGCGGCGACGATGAACCCGCGGCGACCGTCATGGAGCGCGGCGAGATCGTCCTTGACCTCGTCGAGGGATGCGACATGGTCGAGGCCGAGCATGAAACTGGTGAACTCGAGACACGGTGCTGCGACCCGTGGCCGATCGAGCAGGACCCGGTCCCCCGAACGGGTCTCGATGACGAGTCCTTCACCGAGTTCATCCAGGGTCAACGCAGGGCCCTCGATGATGATGTTCTCGCCAGCGATGCCGAGGGGTGCCGATTCGAAACGTTCGCCGATGAGTTCGTAGTGACCCGTAAATCCGATCGACAGCGGCCTCCGACCACCCGCCCGACTTGCCGGATGCGACTTGTGGTGCGCGTCGACGATCCAGCGGTCGCCATCGCGGCCCATCATCCCCCACGCATCGACGGCCGCGGTGTCGATCGGCACGATGTATTGCGGCAGATAGCCGTCTCCCTTCCTCTTGATCGGGAGGGTCTGGATCTGGAGTCGGGCGATCGATCCGATGTGGGCTCCGGGCATTTACGCGCTTCTTTCTTCTATGACTTCGTTCAAGAGGTCTGGCCGGTCGGTCACGATACCGTCAACCCCGAGGTCCAGCAGTTCGTGCATCTGCACCGGCTCGTCCACGGTCCAGACATGGATGTGTGAATCCGCCTCGTGGACCGCATCCACGAGCTTCTGGTCCACCGATATCCGACGCGTCTTGGCAGGAAGTTGATACGCATCGAATTTGCGATGCGAGGTCCGTCCGACGCGCGACGCTGCAAACATCGCCAACGCGGCCGACGGTCCGGCTGACACGGGCACTTTGCCCTTGGTGATCCTGTGGAATCGCGCCGTACGCCTGTCGACGAATCCGCCCACCAGGACGGAGTCGAACCTCCCCTTGCTCACGATGGCATCGGCAACCGGCCACTCAGAACGGGGCGCCTTGAGGTCGATGTTGAAGTTGATGGCAGGAAAGGTGTCGAACGTGTCGTCGAGGCGAGATATGCGGACGCCCTTGCCGCGCAGAGGGAACGAGTCTCCGTCGGGGCTGAAGTTGTAAGCCGCGTCGAGGTGGGACAGCTCTGCCCAGTCCCAGTCGGCAATTCGACCGACGCCGTTCGTCGTTCGTTCGAGTGTTTCGTCGTGGAACACCACAACGACGCCGTCCCTTGTGACCCGAATGTCGGTCTCGATGTAGTGATAACCGAGATCGACGGCACCCTGAAAGGCGTGGTGCGTGTTCTCGGGCCACAAGATCCGACTGCCGCGATGTGCGAATCGCATGGGGTGTTCACGTTCGAAATAGGGATGGGATGGCATGGGAAGCAGGGTAGAAGTCGAGCGCCAGAAGTCAGACCGGCCTTCCGCGCTTGATCACGCGGGCGATCAGGTCGGCGTCGGGACGGTAGGCGAGATGTTCATACGACGGGGCATCGAGGAGCAGCAGGTCGCCGATCATGCCTTCTGCAATCACGCCGCGGTCCTCAAGGCCCAGCGCTGCCGCGCCACCGGCGGTGGCAGACCACACGGCTTGCGCGGGGGACATACCGCAGGACGTCGCCGCGAGCGCGATCACGAACGGCATCGTCTCGACGTTCGACGTCCCCGGATTGCAGTCGGTCGCAATCGCCACCGTGATGCCGGCGTCGGCGAACCGACGGGCATCCGGGTACGGATCACGCATCATCATCGACACGGATGGAAGGAGGACTGCGATCGTACCGGCTTCTGCAATCGCTTCGAGATCCGTGTCCGTTGCATGGTCGAGGTGGTCGGCGGCGATTGCACCGCGCCGTGCCGCGAGCGCGGTCCCCCCGGAATGCGACGTCTGGTCGACGTGGAGACGAATTCCGAGACCCGCGGCCAGGGCGGCATCGATGATGCGTTCACTTTCGTCGACGGTGAAGGCGACATCGTCACAGAAGACATCGACGAACGACACCCGGCCGGCGACCGCGTCGAGCATCGGCCCTGACACGAACGCGACATAGCCCTCACGGTCGTCGCTGAACTCGGGCGCGACGACATGGGCACCGAGAAAGGTCTTGACGATGTCTATGGGGAGCGACGAGGCGACGGCGTCGATGACGTCGAGGATCTTGATCTCGGTGTCGAGGTCGAGCCCGTATCCCGTTTTGATCTCGATGGTGGTCGTTCCACCCTTGATCATGCGTTCGAGCCGGTCGTGCGTCGCCATGACGAGCTCACGTTTCGATGCCGCCCGTGTTGCTCTGACCGTCGAGTAGATACCGCCCCCTGCGTCCTGGATCTCGGCGTACGACGCACCCGCCAGGCGCATCGCGTGTTCATGGGATCGATCGCCTGCGAACACGGCGTGTGTGTGCGCATCGACGAATCCGGGGATGACGGCGTTCCCCCTCGCATCGAACACCGGCAACAACTGATGTTCCGCGGGCATGTCGTCGCCTGCACCGACCCATTCGACTCGACCGTCCCGGATCACCACCGACGCATCTGTCATGGTGCCGAGCACATCACCACGTGCAGGGTGGTTGGTGACGAGCTCACCGATGTTGGCGACGACAAGGTCACCCACGGCTCGCCATCATCATTCCTCAAGCATCGGGATCGACACGCCACGTTCGCGGGCGATCGCGATTGCCTTCTCGTAGCCAGCGTCAGCGTGACGGATCACGCCCATTCCGGGGTCGTTGGTCAGGACCCGTTCGATCCGCAGCGCCGCTTGGTCGGTTCCGTCGGCGACCACCTGGGCACCGGCGTGGATCGATTTCCCCATGCCGACCCCGCCACCGTGATGGACCGCAACCCATGCGGCACCCGATGAGCTCGCCACAAGTGCGTTCAGGATCGGCCAGTCCGCCACAGCGTCTGACCCATCGAGCATGTCCTCGGTCTCGCGGTATGGCGAAGCGACGGATCCGGAATCAAGATGGTCCCGACCGATCACGATCGGTGCGCTCACCGCTCCCGAACGCACGAGGTCGTTGAACGCGAGCCCGGCCTTGTGTCGTTCCCCGTAGCCGAGCCAGCAGATCCGGGAGGGCAGCCCTTGGAACGCAACTCGCTCCTCCGCCATGTCGAGCCATCGAATGAGCGCAGCGTTGTCGGGAAACAGATTCCGGAGCGCATCGTCGGTTGCGGCGATGTCTGCAGGGTCCCCTGAAAGCGCCACCCAGCGGAACGGCCCGAGACCCTCGCAGAACAGGTCGCGGATGTACGCAGGCACGAAGCCGGGGTAGGCGAACGCCTGCTCGAATCCCCCCTCGATCGCCTCGCCACGCAGGTTGTTCCCATAGTCGAACACTTCGGCACCGGCGTCCTGCCAGCCCACCATCGCCTTGCAATGCTTGGCCATCGAGACCCTTGCGAGTTCGACGTATTCGTCGGGTTCCTCTGCGCGGAGCGCCGCTGCCTCCTCAAGGGTCATGCCGGCTGGGACATACCCGTTGAGTGG
>CAYTWC010000066.1:0-2407 GCA_964441975.1 uncultured Acidimicrobiaceae bacterium
GCCGGCAATCGCCACCACCCGCGCCCATGGTCGAAGTGCCTTGAGCGCCATCGCCGGGACGGGACAGTCCACCCCGACCGCATCGATCTCGTTGCCGAGTACGAGATCCTGACCGAACCGCAGGCCCTGCCACGCCAGGACGATGAACGACGCGTCCACCTCTTCGACGAGCCGGAGTGTCCCCGACGCGAACGAGTCGTCGACGGTGACCCTGCCCAACGAGTCGAGCCCGTGTTCTGCTGCCTTGAGGACGGCCGCATCGATGACGGCCGAGGACGCGTCCTTCTCCCCAGCGGCAGCCACCGAATACGGGACCACCACGCCGTCATCGGTTCGCGACATGGCGGCGCCAACGCCCATGACGGCGAGCATCTGGATGGCGCCATCTACCCGGGTGTCGATGAGTACGGTCTCGCCGAGCGCAGCCTCGACCTTCGGTGGCCTCGGAACCCGTTTCGCGAAGTACTTCGTCGCCACCGAGGTGATGAACGCCGTGATGACGATCGTGAGGACGGCTGCGTTCACGATGTCCTGACCGAAGAACTCGAGCTGGATACCGACCTGGGCGATGGCCAACGTCGATGCCGCCTGACCGACGCTCAACGATGCCATCAAACCAATCTCGATGGCCGAGACCTTGAACACCGCACCGGTCACGACCGCGGCGATCGTCTTCCCGACGACGACGAGACCCGTGAAGAGCACGGCCAACACGACCGTCTGAGCGTCGAAGAGCACGCCTGGGTCGATCGCCAGCCCGATCGAGACGAGGAACGCAGGCACGAACAGCGTTCCGCCCACGAAATCGAGTCGCTCCATGAGCGCCCCTCTCGCGGGTACGAGGCGGTTCAGCCCGAGACCGGCAAGGAAGGCACCAATGAGTCCCTCGACGCCGCCGATGAGAGCGACGGTCGCCCCCGCCGCCATTCCGGCGAGGCAGAACAAGAATCGCTGACCGCGTGTCCTCCCTATGTTGACGAAGAACCATTCCGCGATCTTCGGAAGCACCCACAACGTGAAAGCCACCAAGACGGGAATGCCGATCCAGATCGGCAGTGCCGGGTTCGTGGTGGTCGCAGTGGTGAATTCGTCACCTTCGATGGCGATCACGGCCGTGGATGAGGCAAGGGCAAGGACGGTCAGAGACAAGAGGTCGGCCACGACACCGGCGGACACCGCGGACGTCACTCCCCTGTTGTTCTGTAGACCCGCTGCGACAACCTCGGGATACGCGACCAGCGTGTTCGATGCCCACATGGCACCGATGAGTGCTGCCGCCAGGATGCCGAGATCTGAGAACGACATGGCAACGGCGACGGACAAGGCGAACGGGATGGCGAAACCGAGCAATCCGTACACGAGCGCGTTCGATCGATTCCGGACGAACGCACGAAGATCAAAGGAGATGCCGGCGAGGAACATGAGGAACAACAGCCCGACATCACCGAAGTCCGAGAGCAGCGAATCGGTCGCGATCCATCCGAGCACGAACGGACCGACGATCATGCCGCCTGCGATCAGACCGATCAGGCTCGGGATGCGGAGTCTGGCCGCGATCAGAGGGCCAGCAAGGATGATGACCAGCAATACCAAGAGACTTAGCTCGACTGAACCGATCAGCACGGTGGCTCCCATGTGGATGCGTACGAAGCTGCCATTGTGGCAGGTCGAGTCCGTGTAGCCTCGCCCCATGCTGCATTTGATGCTGATGCGCCACGGAAAGTCCGATTGGGATGCCGGCGCCCAATCCGACCACGACCGTCCGTTGTCTCGTCGAGGCGTCCGATCCGCAGAGCGGATGGGTCTCGTCCTTCGGGAGCTCGACCGTGTGCCGGATCTGGTCGTCACGTCGACAGCGAAACGAGCACGCACGACGGCCGAACTCGCCCGGATCACCGGAGGATGGCGGTCGCGGATGGTTCTCGAGGACGGCCTGTACGGTGCCGGTGTGGAGGAGACGCTTCAACTCGCCGCTACCCACGCCGGGACGAACGGCCGTGTGATGCTCGTCGGTCACCAGCCCACCTGGTCGATGACGGTGCGGCGCCTCACCGGGTCTTCGGTCGATATGCGGACCGCCACAATCGCCGATATCGCCATCGACGCGCCGACGTGGGAAGCTCTTCCTGGAGCAAACGGCACGCTCACCGACGTCCTCCAGCCGCGTGACTACCTCGACGAAAGCGACACCTGAGCAGTACCCCGGCTCGACAGGTCACGCGTAGTCGCTCGCTAGATTGACGGGCGACCGTCGCATTCCCGGAGTGAACACACCATGATCGATCTCAGGTCCGACACCATCACGCAACCGAGCCCTGCTATGCGCGACGCGATTGCACACGCCGTGGTTGGTGACGATGTGTTCGGCGACGATCCAACAGTGGCCAAGCTGGAGGCTGAGGTCGCC
>CAYTWC010000066.1:2417-8801 GCA_964441975.1 uncultured Acidimicrobiaceae bacterium
ACGAACTCGAGCGGAGAGTTGCGTCGATGCTCGGCAAGGACGACGCGGTGTTCGTGCCGACGGGCACGATGGCGAACCAGATCGCTGTCCGCATCCACACGGAACCGGGCGACTCGGTCATCATCGAGCAGTCGGGCCACATCGGGACCCACGAGCTCGGCGGCGCGGCACACCACTCGGGCGTCACACTCCAGCGCATCGCCGGGGTCCGTGGCACCTTCACAGCCGAGCAGGTCGAGCGTCTCGTGCCTGTGCCCCATCCGGCGCTGCCATCACACCTCTCGGATCCGTTCACCCTCCTGTGCATCGAGAACTCCCACAATGCGGCTGGTGGAGCGATCTGGCCGCTCGATCAACTTCAGCTGGTGTCCGAGCGCGCCAACGAACTCGGGCTTGCGCGCCACCTCGATGGTGCTCGCCTGTGGAATGCTTCCGTCGCGTCCGGGATACCGCTGGCGACCTACGGCTCCTACTTCGACACCATCAACGTCTGCTTCTCCAAAGGACTCGGTGCCCCTGTGGGATCCGCGCTCGTCGGGGACACGGAAACCGTCACCAGGGCGCGACGGTTCAAGCACATGTTCGGCGGAGGGTTCCGACAGGCAGGGCTCCTCGCCGCCGGGGCTCTGTACGCAATCGACAACAACCTGGAACGCCTCGCTGACGATCATCGAAATGCCCGTGCGTTTGCCGAAGCCCTTGCGACGGTCGACGGACTGGATATCGACCTCGATGCGGTCCAGACGAACATCGTCAACATCGGTGTCGAGAGACCATCGAAACTCGTCGATGAATGCCACGCCAAGGGTGTCGCGATGCTTGTGAACGGCCCAAGCGAGGTGAGAGCAGTCTTCAGTCTCGCCGTGGATGATGACGCAGCGGCCGATGCAATCGACATCGTTTCGTCCGTCGCGTCAACCGTCATCTGATCGGATTCCGGTCGATACCATTGTTCGTATCGACGATTCGGGAGCCGGCCTATGAAGTACGACAAGACGGACTTGCGGAACCGGTTGACGGCCAATCAGTACGCCGTAACTCAGGAGGGCGCGACGGAGCGTCCGTTCACGGGCGAACTGCTCGAGAATAAGGAAGTCGGCGACTACCGATGCGTCGTGTGTGGGGCGAAGCTGTTCGACTCGCAGACCAAATATGACTCAGGCTCGGGTTGGCCGAGCTTCACGTCGCCAGCTTCGGACGCGGCAGTCGACGAGCACACGGATCGTTCACTCGGGATGATCAGGACGGAGACGACCTGCGCCGAGTGTGGAGCCCACCTCGGACACGTGTTCCCAGACGGACCCGGCCCGACAGGGTTGCGCTACTGCATCAACTCGGCAGCGTTGGAGTTCACGCCCCAGGATTGACAGAGTTCCGGACCCCTGGTTCGCGCTAGATCGACAGCGAAACGACGAGCAACGCAGCCATCAGCGCGGATGATCCTGCAACGATCGTGAACGTCAAGCCCTTGCCCAGGACTTCCTTCTCGGGCTTTGCCTCGACCGCTGCCTTCTTCGCCTTGGCAACCGCCTCGAGATGCTTGGCGCGAGCCTTTTCTTCCTTCTTCGCAGCGGATGACTTCTTCGGGGTTTCCTCTGGTTCTGGCTGAAGCGGAACCGTGAGCACTTCTGCGAATTGGGCCGGGGTCTCTGGCGTGAAGAGCACGATCTCACCGCCGAGGGTGACACTGAAAGCGCCCTTCCCGACAGGCTCGATCACGCAGTCGCTGAGGCTCCACGAGCCAAGCTCCTCTTCACCAGCGCTGAGTCGTACGTCCTGGGGTTCTGCTTGGAGGACCGCCGCAAGGCCATCGCCTTCTTCGCCTGGGAGGAGCAGCGTGCCCGCAAATGCATGTGTCATGTGTGTGGTCTCCGTGGTCGTCGCGGATGCTTGGAGTGGTGGCCTCTGGGATTCTTCGGAAAATCAGCCGCGAATATGAAGTGCTTTTTCGCGATTCCCGACAAAATGAGTCGAGGGACCGATGGCTCGAAGCCCGTGCAGCAGCCTATCGGAAGTCACGTGATGTCATCTTCGGGGCCGGCCAGGGTTCCAGTTTCCTGGCAACCAGATTCGTGACACCGTCGTTGAACTCGATCATTCCTCCGACGACGACTCCCACCGACTTCCTTGCGATCTCGTAGTTCTCTTCCCAGACAGCCGGGAGGAGGATCACGTTCATGATCCCTGTTTCGTCCTCGAGGTTGAAGAAGCGGACCCCATGGGCGGTTTCGGGACGTTGTCGGTGCGTCACGATGCCTGCGACCCTGACCTTCGATCGGTTCACCCTGAGCGAGAGGGCGTCGGCGATCGACAACACGCCGTCGTCTGCGAGTTGTCGACGGATCAGCGAGACAGGGTGGGTGAGCGAGATACCGGTCGACCAAAGATCTGCCTCGATCGTCTCGAGGGCAGCCATCTCCGGCAGTTGGGGAACGGGGACACCCGTACCGAGTGCGAGCCGTCCCGGACCGAGCTCGGCAAGGTCACCCGCCATCCACATACCCTCACGCTTGTCGAGTCCAAGCGACCCGAATGCCCCTGCCGCGCTGAGCGCCTCATGGCTCGACACGGACAGGCCAGTTCTCTGAGCGAAGTCCTCGGGCGTTCGGAACGGACCGCCTGTGAAGCGGGCCGCCTCGATCCGCGTGATGTCCGACTCGCCAAGGTCCCGTACATATCGGAGGCCGAGACGGAGAGCGACCGGCGACCTGATCGGGTCCTCAACCGCTCCCCCGCCGCGACGCCATGCCATCCCGAGATATTCGGCGAAGTCGTTTTGATCGGCATCGTGGTCCTCGATGGTGCAGTCGTGGATGGACTCGTTCACATCCGGCTGCAGGACGATCACCCCGTGATGAACCGCATCCGCGACCAGAGAGTTCGGCGAATAGAAGCCCATCGGCTGTGCATTGAGGAGACCGGCGAAGAACTCCGCCGGCCAGTGATACTTGAGCCACGACGCGGCATAGACGATGTAGGCGAACGACACCGAATGGGACTCGGGGAAACCGAACGAGGCAAAGCCCTGGAGTTTCTCCCACAGTTCGTCGGCGGGCGTACCGACGATTCCCTTCGACGCCATCCCCTCGTACACCTCGTCACGCAATTTCGACATCTCCTCGTCGGAACGCTTGTGGGTCATCGCCTGTCTGAGGCGGTCCGACTGACCCGGGGTGAAACCGGCACAGACACGAGCGAGTTCCATGAGCTGCTCCTGGAAGATGGGGACACCGAGCGTCTTGCGCAGAATCGGCTCGGCCGCGGGGTGGATATAGCTGATGGGTTCCTCCCCGTTGCGTCGACGCAGATAGGGATGCACGGATTGTCCCTGGATCGGACCGGGTCGAATCAGCGCGACCTCGACGGCAAGGTCGTAGAACGTCCGAGGTTTCATCTTCGGAAGAGTCGCCATCTGGGCACGTGACTCGACTTGGAACACCCCGACCGTGTCTGCTCGTGTCAACATGTCATAGACGATCGGCTCCTGCGGGATGAGCGCGAGGTCGATGTCGACCCCGTGGGTGTCACGGATCATGTCGACAGACAGATGCAGAGCGTTCAGTGCACCGAGTGCCAGCAGGTCGAACTTCACCAAACCCATGGCGGCCGTGTCGTTCTTGTCCCACTGGAGCACGGACCGGTCCTCCATCCGTCCCCACTCGAGCGGCGTGGTCTCCCAGAGCGGCTGGCGGGCTATGACCATGCCACCCGAGTGGATCCCGAGGTGCCGCGGGAACCCGTCGAGCCGGTAACACACGTCGTAGATGTGGTCCGCCGTCAACCCTGCCGGAAGATCCACCACCTCTCTGAGACCCTTCGGGTTCCGCGTGTCGAGGTATTTCGTGAGGGCGTTCACCTGGGCTTGGGTCAATCCGAACGCCTTCCCGACATCCTGGAGGACGGATCTCGCGCGGTACGTGATCACGTTGGCGACCATCGCTGCACGTTCGCGGCCGTACCTCCGGTAGCAGTACTGGATGACCTCCTCGCGTCGCTCAGCCTCGAAGTCGATGTCGATGTCGGGTGGTCGTCCCCGTTCATGCGAGAGAAAGCGCTCGAACGGCAAGCCGAGTCGGATCGGATCCACCCGGGTCACTTTCAGACAACGACACACGGCAGAATCAGCCCCCGAACCCCGGATCTGGCAGTAGATGTCACGACTCCTCGCGAACTGGACGATGTCCCATGCGACGAGGAAGTACCCGGCGAACCCGAGATCGCGGATCACCCCGAGCTCGTGTTCGAGCCGTCGTCTCGCACGAGGATCAATCCCGTCCTCCGCACCCGGATAGACCTCCCTCGCCCCTTCGTACACAAGCGACTCGAGATACTCGTCCTCGGTCGTGAACGACCCCGGCATCGAGAAGTCGGGCAGCTCGGGGGTCAGCAGGTCGAGATCGAACGCAAGCGACGCGCCGAGGTCGGCTGCCCGCTCGACCGCACCCGGATAGCGGGCGAACTGCCTTGCCATCTCGTCGGGGGTACGGAGATGCCTCAGGTCAGTGGCCGGTCTGAAGCCGTCGGCGACCTCGAGGGACCGCCTCCCGCCGATGGCCGCAAGCACCTCGCTCAGGTCGGCATCGTGGGGGTGTGCGTAGTGGACGTTGTTCGTAGCGACCGTCGGGAGGCCAAGGCGCATCGCGACATCCGCGAGCAGGTCGTTCCTGGCGTCATCGGTCGGGAGACCGTGGTGGGTGAGCTCGATGTAGAACCTGTCCGGAAAGATCTCCATGAGCTGCCTCGCTGCCGACAAGGCGCCGTGGAGGTCACCATGTGCCGCGGCTCTCGGGACCGCACCCTGCCAACACCCCGAGAGGGCAACGAGCTGGCCCGTCCGCGATGCCTCATCCAGATCGGCATACGAGTACACGGGGGCATCCTTCTTCCCACGGAACTGGCCTCTGGTGACGAATCGGCTGATGGCGGCATAGCCGACCGGGTCGGGAGCCAACAACACGAGATGGTCCAACGCACGGTGATCCGTCGGTTTCGATCCGTGCATCCGACGAATCCGTCCGCGACGGGTCAGGTCGCCCTCCCCGGTGCGAGGAACATCGATCGACGAAGGAGCGACGAGTTCGGAGACATCCATCTCGCTGTCTGGGGTCGCATCGAAGGGCATCCCCACCTCGGTGCCGTACACAACCGGAAGACCGACGGCAGACGCGTGTGCATGGACCTGGACGACACCGCGGAAACCGTCGTGATCGGTGATCCCGAGCGCTGTGTATCCGAGAGCCGCCGCCTGTTCAACCAGTTCTCCGGCCCAGGAGGCCCCGTCGAGGAATGAATAGTTCGTGTGGCAGTGGAGCTCAGCGTACCGACTCATCCGTCCATCGTAGTCGAACATATGTTCGACTGTGTTGGAGGCCGGCGCCGGCATCTCCGGGTGAGCGGAGGATGTGTCGAAATCCGTCCGAGAGCGTCTAGTGTGCAGGCAGTGACGACGACCGGCATCCACGACCCAACCGACATGACATCCGACTCATACGAGATCTATATCGACCTCCGGATGACTGGGCCAGATCCGCAGGATTCGTCGCGCGAACCGAAGCTCACGATCGTCGAGTCGATCTCGATCGAAACCCATCCCGACCAGCCCGAACCGCACGCGTCCGAGGCCCACTGGGGCCTCACGGACGCACTCGTCACCCGCGGTGCGGGCAGCCACGGAACTGCGCTGCCCGCAGCGACCATCACCGATCGACCGAACCGACTCCGCCGCAAGCCGGGGTTGTGGGAACGGTTCAAGCGGGCGCTCTTCTAGGTCCTCGGGAACCCACCGAATCGGACCCACAATCTTTCTCCTCCGGCGTCGCTCCGCCCGCGTAGGCTTGCGGCATGACCGAATTCTCCGTTCGCCTAGCAAACCGACCCGGGCAACTTGCAACGCTTGCTCGTCGCTTGGCGGACGCGGGAGTCGGGATTGAGGCCTTCGCGACCATCGCAGACATGGGCCAGTCCCATGTCCGGTTCATCGCAGACAACGACGCTCGTGCCCGGCGCGTCCTCAGGACCGCGGGCGTAGAATTCGACGAGACCGACGTTCTCGACACCTTCGTCCCTCGCGGAACGTCCGGGTTGGCTGCGATGGCCGAAGGCCTCGCGACGGCAGGCGTGAACATCGACTCGATGTACCTCCTTCACACCAACGCCGAGGGCTACCACCTCGCCGTCACCGTCAGCGACACGGACCTCGGCAAGCAAGCCCTGGCCGGCTGAGCCGCGAGAGATCCAAGAACCAAGAACCAAGAGCGAAGAACCAAGCGCTGGCCGCTGAGCGAGGGCCTGAGCCACACCTCACCGCCAGGTCCATGATCCATGATCCAAGATCCCAGATCCCAGATCCCAGATCCCAGATCCCAGATCCCAGATCCCAGATCC
>CAYTWC010000067.1:0-8741 GCA_964441975.1 uncultured Acidimicrobiaceae bacterium
CATCGAGCAACTGGCGCAATGTGTTGAAGACGTCCGGATGCGCCTTCTCGACCTCGTCGAGCAGGATCACGGAATACGGTCGGCGGCGCACGGCTTCGGTCAGCTGCCCGCCCTCGTCGTAGCCGACATATCCGGGCGGAGCTCCGATCAGTCTGCTCACCGCGTGCTTCTCCATGTATTCGGACATGTCGATGCGAACCATCGCCCGCTCGTCGTCGAACAGGAATTCAGCGAGCGCACGAGCGAGCTCGGTCTTGCCGACACCGGTCGGTCCGAGGAACAGGAACGATCCGATGGGACGGTGTGGATCCGACAGACCAGCGCGCGAACGCCGGATGGCGTTTGAGATGGCTTCGACGGCCTCGTTCTGGCCGACAACCCGCAGGTGAAGGTGCTCTTCGAGGTGGACGAGCTTTTGCATCTCGCCCTCCATCAGTTTCGCAACAGGGATTCCGGTCCACCGGGATACCACCTCGGCGATGTCCTCTTCGTCGACCTCTTCCTTGAGCATCTTGTTCTCGGTCTGGAGTTCGTCGAGCTCGGTTTGACGTTCTTCGAGCTGGACCTCGAGCGACGGGAGCGTCGCATACCGGAGTTCGGCGGCGCGCTCAAGGTCACCGGTCCGCTCAGCCCGCTCGGCTGCCGTCCGTGTGTCGTCGATCTCCTGCTTCACTGCTCTGAGGCGTTCGATGGAGTCCTTCTCGAGCTGCCAGTGCGCGACCAGTCCGTCGAGTGTCTCGCCGATGTTGGCGAGATCCTCCTCGATTGAGTCGAGTCGGGTGCGCGATGCGGCGTCATCCTCCTTTCCCAACGCCTGGCGCTCGATCTCGAGCTGACGGCGGCGTCGTTCGAGTGCGTCGATCTCGTCGGGCATCGAGTCGATCTCGATCCGAAGTTTCGATGCAGCCTCGTCGACGAGGTCGATGGCCTTGTCCGGGAGATGACGTGCGGTCACGTACCGATCCGACAGGACTGCGGCAGCAATGAGGGCCGCGTCGGTTATCCGGACGCCGTGGTGGACCTCGTACCGGTCCTTGAGGCCGCGGAGGATCCCGATGGAGTCATCAACCGAAGGCGGAGCAACCATCACCGGCTGAAAGCGACGCTCGAGCGCGGCATCCTTCTCGACGTATTTGCGGTATTCGTCGAGGGTCGTGGCGCCGACCATCCTGAGCTCGCCTCGTGCAAGCATCGGTTTGAGCATGTTGGAGGCATCCATCGAGCCTTCGCTCGCCCCAGCCCCGACGATCGTGTGCATCTCGTCGATGAATGTGATCACACGACCGTCGGACTCCTTGATCTCGTTGAGTACGGCTTGGAGGCGTTCCTCGAATTCGCCTCGGTACTTGGCGCCGGCGATCAGCGCACCGATGTCGAGTGATACCAATCGGCGGTTCTTCAGGCTCTCGGGTACATCTCCGTCGACGATCCGTTTCGCGAGACCTTCTGCGATCGCCGTCTTGCCGACGCCTGGTTCGCCGATGAGCACCGGGTTGTTCTTCGTGCGACGCGACAGCACCTGGACGACACGCCGGATCTCGTCGTCACGGCCGATCACAGGGTCGAGCTTCCCTTTCCGGGCTTCTTCGGTGAGATCGCGGCCGAATTGTTCGAGTGGATTGAAGGTGTCCTCGGGGTTCTGCGAAGTGATGCGCTGGCTTCCACGGACATCGGTCAACACACCGAGGATGGCGTCCTTCGTAAGCCCGGCATCGCGCAGGATCGCACCGCTCTTGCCGCTCGACGATGCGAGTGCGACGAGGATGTGTTCGATCGACGTGTATGCGTCCCCGAGATTCGTCCTTTCGGTCTCGGCGGCATCGAGGATCGCCACGGTGTCGGCTGCGAACGCAGGCTCGGATCCACCGACCATCGAGGGCATGGATGACAGGGCCGACTCGATGGGTCCACGGACATCCGTCACGTGGGCGCCCAGTTTCGACATGATCGGGTAGAGCAGTCCATCCGTTTGCGTCAGGAGTCCGGCGACGAGGTGCTCAGGCGTCACTGCCGGATGGCCCTGCTCCACGGCGAGGTCGCGCGCGGCCATGATCGCTTGCTGGGATCGTTGGGTGAATGTGTTGATGTCCATAGTCTGTGGTGTGTTCGGCAGTACGTGTTCTCTGATACAACAACAGACGGAAGCAGAATATGCCAGAAAATCTTAGTCGACATGACTCAGGTTCGAACCACAGGGACAGCGGTCGCGGCGTCGGCTGGGTCGTCGTCCAGGGTGCCCTGTTCGTGTTCTTCATCATCGCGATGGTGGCTGGCGAGCGCCTGGAACCGTTCACCGGGATCGTCTACGCGCAGTCCGCCGGACTCCTGCTCGCCCTGTTCGGGTCGTTCGTGTCCATCTGGAGCGTCCTGCAACACGGCAATCGGTTGTCGCCGTTCCCGAAACCGGTCGAGGACGCCGTCCTGATCGATTCGGGCCCGTACCGGTTCGTTCGGCATCCGATGTATTCGGGGATCATCGCGTTCGTCCTCGGCGCGTCGATCGCCTACATGGTCCCCGCTGCAATGCTTGCTGCGCCGGCATTCCTGGTGTTCTTCATGGCCAAGACGAGCCATGAGGAGCACATGCTCGCCGACGAGGTCCCCGGCTATCGCCAGTATCGATCCGACGTCGCGTGGAGGCTGATCCCGAGGGTGATGTAGACGCGCCGGTGTCATCGTTGCCGAAAGGTTCATTCGGTACATCCGTTCGAGGAACCGGAAACGAACCTCCTGTACCGACAAGGGAGAGATCGATGGCCACGGCCACATGGAACGGAACTGTCGTAGCCGAGAGCGACGAAACGGTCGTTGTCGAGGGAAACCACTACTTCCCGAGGGACGCCATCTTCGACGAGTTCTTCGTGCCCTCCCAGCACAGTTCCGTGTGTTCGTGGAAGGGGACGGCTTCGTACTTTGATGTCGTCGTCGACGGTGAGAAGAACCCCGGCGCCGCGTGGTATTACCCGAACCCGAAGGCCGCTGCCTCAGATATCGAGGGACGTGTCGCCTTCTGGAAGGGCGTCATCGTCGAGGCCTGACCGGCCACCCACTCACCTTTGCCTGACCTCAGGCATCCTTCGGGGCTACGCTCCCGTCCATGATCCCCATCACGATGGTCGAGAGCGATCGCGAAGACTTCGATGGTCCGGTGTGCGAACTCTGGCGTGAGGATTCGTTCGTCGGGATGGTGTTCTTCGACGGGACGTCACCGATCGTCCAGATCTACCCCGATGGCAACGACGATGTCCATGATCTCGACGTAGCCGAGCTGCAGGTCATCCTCGACATGGCCGTTCGTATCGTCGATCCTTCAGCACTCGACGAGGACCTGGCCGATCTGCGCGAAGCCGCCAAGTCCGACGAGTGGAGTGGGGAGCATCCCGCAACGGCCGAGCTCCTTGCGGAGTTCGATCCGCTGGCGATCCACCGCACCGAGGATGGCGAGGGGTTCTTCGAGCGCGCCGTGGCGTTTTCGTTCATCGCCCGGTGTGAGGAGCTCGATCTCGCCGTCGTCGAGATGGAGGGATTCGATCTCGTCGACGGTGAAATCCGTCCAGACCCCGGCATGGAGCTGGCGGTCACACCGCAGTCGATGATGACGTGGTCGGAGTTCCGGACGTACGCAAACGCCACCGCGTCCGCACGACTGGGCGAATGGCCGACGCGCGAGTCGCTTGTCATCGCGTTCGTGTTCCAGCAGCCCGACACAGACATCATCGTCGCCTGACCCGTCGCTATGCGATGACCACCGTGAACAACCCGAGGCCGAGGTAGATTCCACCGATCAGCAGGGGAAGGTTCGTGTGGACCGTTTCCGTTCCCCGAGGTGTTTCCCAGTCGCCTCCGTGGATGCCGACATGGAGCAGCGAGGATGCCATCGGGCCGAACACGATCGTGAGCATCCCGAGGAGTATGACCCCGTATCCGAAGCCCGTCAGATATTTGACCGGGGCGCACTCCGTACCGATGTTCGTCGTGTCGCAGAAGCCGGGCCATCGGGGAACCATGTAGCGGGAAACGAGCCAGGCAGCGGCGAGACCGAGGACGAACAGCACGATCGTCCTCAGGAAGCGGTCTCGGAGCGGGTTCCTCATGGGGCAACGTTATCGCACGAAGTCGGGGCTACCCGGGCTGCCTCGAATTCTTCCGGAATGTATTGTGGACCCAGATGACCGAGCCGCGGAGGAGGTAGGCGTGCCCACGTTCCGCCCGGACCTGCAATCGATTCCCCGATATGTGCCAGGCAAGCCGATAGACGAGGTCGCACGGGACCTCGGGCTGCCGAGCATCGACAAGCTCGCGTCCAACGAGTGTCCGCAGCCGCCGATCCCCGCCGTCACCGAGGCAATCGCCCAAGCTGCGGCAACGATCAACCGATATCCCGACAGCGATTCCTATGACCTCAGGGGTGCGGTCGCCGACTTCTACGGTCTCGATCGAGGCGAGGTATGGATCGGGTCGGGTTCGAGTGATCTTCTGCGCGCCGTGTCGTTGGCGACCTCGGGTCCCGGTTCCTCGATCGTCTATGCGTGGCCGTCGTTCGCCATGTACCGGATCTACACGAGGATCACCGGTGCTGAACCGATCGAGGTGGCGCTCACAGAGGAAGGTGGCCACGACCTCGACGCAATGGCCGAATCCATTCGGCCTGACACCAGGATTGTGTACGTCTGCAACCCGAACAATCCGACCGGGAGTCATCTCAGCGGCGACGCGACCCGATCGTTCGTGGACTCGGTGCCCGAGGACGTCTTGGTCGTGGTCGACGAGGCCTATGCGGAGTACGTGACGGCTGAAGACTACGAGTCGATGCTCAACGTGGCCACGACACGCCCGAACGTCATCGTTCTCAGGACGTTCTCGAAGATCTACGGGCTGGCCGGCCTCAGGATCGGATACGGCATCGGCGACGCCGATCTTCTCACCGATCTCAAGACGACACAGGCGCCGTTCGCCGTTACCACGGTCGCACAGGCTGCCGCGATCGAGGCGCTCAAGCATCAGGATGTCGTGCGCGAACGTGCAGTCGTGAACGCATACGGACGAGCGGCGATCGCCACCGCCCTCGTCGATCGAGGCTTCGATCCGACTCCGACGCAGGCGAATTTCGTGTACTTCGAACCCGACGGCACGGCCAAGGAGATGATGGATGCGCTGCTCAAGGAGGGCGTCATCGTCAGAGCGCTCGGCGACGGGATTCGGGTCACTGTCGGCACCGACGAAGAGAACGGGCGGTTCATCGCCGCACTTGACGCCGTGGTCGGTACGTGATGTTCCTGCCCTCGGACGTCGACTGGGACGCCCTTGAGGAGATCGTGCATCCGAACGGCCATGCGTCGTCCGTACCGGAATGGCTGACGAAGGAAGTCGCCGTGTCGATGTACACCGACATGGTCGCCATGCGCGTCTTCGACCGCCGTTCGACTGCGGCACAGAGGCAGGGGAGGCTCGGGACCTTTGCGATTGCCGAAGGACACGAAGCGGTCCAGATCGGCACTGCGGCAGCGTTGTCTCCGGACGACTTCGTGTACCCCGGCTACCGCGAACATGGTGTCCAATTGTCCCGGGGGATGCCGCTCACGACGGTCCTGTCGTATTGGCGCGGGCTGCCGAACGAATCGTGGGACCCACCCAAGTACAGACAGATGGTTGTCACCGTCCCGATCGGGAGTCATCTCCCGCACGCGGTCGGGCACGCCTACGCCGAGCGAATTCGCGGCAATGCCGTCGTCACCGTCGCGTACATTGGCGACGGCGGCACCTCCGAGTCCGACTTCCATGCCGGTCTCAACTTCGCCGGTGTGTGGAAGACGCCGACGGTCTTCGTCGTCTCGAACAACCACTACGCGATCTCCGTTCCCTACGAGCAGCAGACCGCTGCGGCGAACATCGCCGACAAGGCGATCGGGTATGGCATTGCGTCAGAACGCGTGAACGGCTTCGACGTGGTCGCGGTGCGTTCGGCGATGCATCGTGCCGTCGACCGTGCGCGGGCAGGCGAAGGCCCGACGCTCATAGAGGCAGTGTGTTACCGATACGGTCCGCACGCGACCGCAGATGATCCTGCCCTGTATCGCACGAAAGAAGAGGAGGAGGCATGGAGGCCCCTCGACCCTGTCGACCGCATGCGGGCGTTCGTCATCGACCGCGGTTGGTGGAGCGACGCTGAGGACGAAGCACTGCTCGAACGCGAGCGCGACGAGTACGACAAGGCACTCGACGAGGTCAGCTCCATCGAACTACCGCCACGGTCTGACATCGTGATGCATGCGTTCGAGCGTGTCCCTGCATCGATGGCCGACGGTCTCAATCGAATCGAACGGAATGCCGGTGAACCCGAAACGAGGATTCCAGCGTCGCGACGGTGGGAGATAGGAACCGACGAACTCCCCTCAGGGTCGTCGAAGACGATCACAATGGCCGAAGCCATCAACGAGGCGCTGCATCAGGAGATGGCATCCGACCCGGGCACCATCCTCCTCGGCCAGGACGTCGGGGTTGCCGGCGGAGTGTTCCGGATCACCGAGGGGCTCCTCGATCGCTTCGGCGCGGATCGCGTCATCGATGCGCCGATCAACGAGTCGGGAATCGTCGGGACGGCGATCGGGATGGCTATGGCAGGCGCTCGCCCCATCGCCGAGATCCAGTTCGAAGGCTTCTCGTATCCCGCGTTCGATCAGATCGCGAGCCATCTCGGCAGGATCCGGTTCAGGTCGCGGGGGAACACGGGGTTGCCCATGGTCGTTCGGATGCCGAACGGGGCGGGCATCGGTGCCCATGAACACCACTGCGACTCACCCGAGGCCTACTTCGCCCACACACCGGGCATCGTCGTCGTCGTTCCGTCTTCGCCCGCAGATGCCAAGGGTCTGCTCACCAGCGCGATTCGGTCGAACGATCCGGTCATCTTTCTCGAACCGAAGGTCTTGTACCGGGCAGGCCGGGAACCCGTGCCCGACAGTCCATACGAACTCCCTCTCGGCCGCGCCCGTGTTCGCAGGGCTGGCGCCGACCTCACGCTCGTGACATACGGCGGGATGGTCCCGGTATCGGTGAAGGCAGCAGAAGCGGTCGCCGCTGACGGGATCGACACCGAGGTCATCGATCTGCGCACGGTCTATCCGTGGGATGTCGAAACGGTGTCGGCGTCGGTGTCCAAGACGGGTCGTCTGTTGTTCGTCCAGGAGCCGCAGCGCACCGGAGGTATCGGTGCCGAGGTGGTTGCAGAGATCGCGGAGCGAAACGGGTACGACCTTCTCGTTCCGCCGCGTCGATTCGCAGGAACCGATGCGCCGTGGCCGCAGTTTGCCATCGAGCGGCACGCCCTCATCACCGACACGATGGTTGCGTCGGAGATCAGATCCCTGGCGCAGTAGCCGTTCATCGCATGGGCCCGCTGTCACTCTAAGCTCGGTCTCCAAGCGGACATATTGGAGTGCAATGACCTACCAGCGGACCCAATGGGGCTGGATCGCCCTCCCGATACTCGTCGCCGTGGTCACGACGCTGGTGCTGACGGCTTTGTTGGTCGAGGACTTCGAATCGTATCTGTGGTGGATGATTGCGTTCATCATCGCGATCAGCCTGGTCGTCGCCCACTTCTCACGACTCACCGTCACGGTCGACGACGATGCAGTGACGGTCGCGTTCGGATTGATAGGCAGACCGCACCGAACGATCCCATTCAGTGATGTCGTCGGTGTCCAGCAGGTGCGGAACAAGTGGTGGTATGGATACGGTGTCCGGTGGATCCCGGACGGTCTGATGTACAACGTGCAGGGCAACGACGCCGTCGAACTGACCTACGCCAACGGAAAGAAGTTCCGGATCGGCACTGATGATGTCGAGGGTCTCCTGGCCGCGCTGAGCAATCGGATCCCGGCGATCGAGGGCTGACGCCGTCTGGTCGGTCACATCTTCCCGCTCGCTCCGGAGCCTCTGATGTCAGTGGTCGAGCGGATTGTCGCGCACGACGTCGGGGAGGTTGGGCTTCTTGACGCCGAATCGCACGATGGTCCGCGATGCATCGCCGCGGCGACGCTCTGAATCCTCGAGCAGTCGACGAAGTCGTGACACCTGGTTGGACAGCCTCTCGTTCTCACGTTGGAGCGCGAGGATCCGACGGATGCCTTCGAGATTGACCCCCTTGCTCGAGAGGTCTTGGATGAGGAGAAGGCGGTCGAGGTCCTCTTGGCTGTAGCGACGCGTTCCGCCCGGCGTGCGATACGGCTCGACGAGACCCTTGTTCTCATAGCCACGCAGCGTCTGTGGATGCATCCCGACGATCTCGGATGCAACGGAGATGATGTAGACGGCTTCGGTACGGTCGGTCATGGTTCGACTCCGAGCTTACTTCGTGGGTTCCAGCCTGCCTCGGCGGTCCTGAGCGCCGAGATCGCTTGGCGCTCATCCGGACTGGCATCGGGGTTGACCACGATGACGAACCGTACGAGCAGGTCCCCTGTTCCGCTCGCGGTCTCGACTCCCTTACCCGACAGTTTGACGGTGGTGCCCGATGTCAGTCCCTGCGGAACCTTGATCTTCGTGGAACCGTCGAGCGTGGGGACCGAGATGGTCGCGCCCAACGCGGCCTCCGGATACGAAATCGGCACCTCGATGGACAGGTCCCTCTTCCCGGTTCGAGAAAAGACCGGGTGCGTACCGACCCCGACCTCGACGTAGAGATCGCCACGGGGTCCGCCGTTCGTCCCGGGTCCACCCTTCCCCTTGACGCGAACCTT